>CAZXJU010000006.1:0-24810 GCA_964641035.1 uncultured Halobacteriales archaeon
GGAAGCTTCTCCGAGACCCGCGACCGGCAAGGACCCCACCCCACCCGGAGCGCCGACAAGCAGCCGTACGTCGTCCGCCGACGGTTCACCGACTGGGGCACCGAGACCCGGTACGCCGTCGACGACGAGATCCAACTCGACGAAAACGAGCTGGAGGCCAGCGTCAGCCTCCGAAACGCCGTGCGCCACGGCTGGCTCGTCCCCGCCGACGAGTGACCCATCCGCTCTGGGACAAAGCCGAAACGTTATCCATGGATGCCCGTTCTGCGGTTCCCATGGCTTTCGGCTTCGTCCTCATAGCCACCGCTCCCTCCAAGGAACGCGAGGTCTACACGCAACTCTTGGAGGTCGAAGAGGTGGCCGAGATGCATCCGTTGTTCGGCGAGTACGACCTCATCGCCCGCGTCGAGGCGCGCGACTACGACGCGTTGGGCCAGGTCGTCGTCAACAAAATCCGCAGCGTATCCGGCGTCGTCGAGACCAAGACGCTGACCGGCACCCAATTCTAACCAACGCCGCCGGGGCCGCCGACCGCCCAAGCCGTCAAGGCCGGTGCGATGCGTTTTTGCCGTCCGGCCCGTTCGCCGGCCAAGCGCGGCCCGGCTCCGAACCCCGGTGGCAGCCCGGCGCCCGCCCACATCCCTAGTGCCGGGATAGCCTAGCCTGGTAAGGCGCCGGTCTTGAAAACCGGTGGGGGCAACCCCACGAGAGTTCGAATCTCTCTCCCGGCGTCCACCTCGCGTATTTAAGCAAGCGCGGCCAGGTCGGGTGTCGAGGCACGCCACGCGTTGCGTAAGCCGCAAGTACCACCCGTGCCGTGCCATCGCCATCCACCCATGATCCCGCCCCGGCGCCTCCTCGTGGTCGACCCCGATTCCGAGCGGGCCCGCCGCCTCGGAGAGCTCCTGGAGCACGCACCCCACGCACGATACGACGTCGAACGGCTCCACCGCCTGCCCGACGAAGGCCTGCACCGACAGGTCGAGAAATCCGATGCGGTCCTCCTGAACGTGCCGGACCGCGTCGACAACCGCTTCCTTGCCATGGTCAAAGAGGCGGCGATGGAAGTCCCCGTCATCGTATTCCAATCCCGCGAAGACGAACGGACCGCCCGCCGGCTGTTCGGCGTCGGCATCGAAGACTACGTCGTGCCGCGCCACATGGACGCCCGGAAACTCGACTGGGCGATCCGCAACGCGCAAGAACGCCACCAGTTGCGCAAGGAACTGCTGGCCGCCGAACGCGACGACGGCGGCCGCGGCAAAGCGATCGACTCCATCAACGAAATGAGCCGGCTGCGCGACCTGAGCGACTTCAAGACCAAACTCCTAAACACCGCCGCACACGAGATCAGCACACCCCTGACCCCGATCCGGTTCCAAACGACGATCCTGCGCCGCGGCGACCAAGAGAACCTCGACGACCGGCAGCGTCGCGCCCTCGAGATCCTCGACCGGAACGTCGACCGGCTGAGCAAACTCGTCCATGACGTCCTCGATGTCGCCCGCCTCGAATCCGACAACCTCAAGATCCGTCCGGAACCCATGGACCTCAGCCAAGTGGCCCACGAGACCGTCGACGCGTTCCGCGACCTCGCCCGCCAAGCGCAGGTCGAACTCGTCACCGAACTCGAGGAACCGCTGACGGTCCCGGCCGACGCCGAACGCATCGCACAGGTCTTCTTCAACCTCGTCAGCAACGCCATCAAGTTCACCCCCGAAGGCGGCCAGGTCACCGTCCGCACCTCGCGCGAGGACGACATGGCGCTCGCCAGCGTCGAAGACACCGGCGTCGGCCTGAAAGCAGAAGACTTCCAACGCCTCTTCCAACCGTTCAGCCAGATCGAGAGCGACGAACTGAACACGCCCAAGCGCGGCGGCACCGGCCTCGGCCTCTACATCACGCAAGGCATCATCGAACAGCACGGCGGCCGCATCTGGTGCGACAGCCCCGGCGTCGCCGAAGGCAGCACCTTCAGCTTCGCGATCCCGACCGAAGCCCGGCCGGTCGCCGACGACGAAGAGCAGGAACCCGGGGGCCAGTCGACCGCAGCCGACGACGCTCCCGAACCGAAACGGCGCGGCGTCTGGCCGTTCATCTACTTCCACTGCCCCATGTGCGACAGCCGCGACATCGACATGCGTCTGATCAAGAACACGTACGAATGCAACCGCTGCCGCTACCTGTGGAAGTGACGCAGGCTGAAGGCCACATGACTCGTTTTCTCCTTGGAACGCACCGTACCCATTGCCTCTTGGTGACCGTCGCCCTGGTCGCCTCCGGGTGCTTCGCCACCGGGTCCATCGAGACGTTCGTCCCGGCGCAGAAGAACCGCGACGCGGCCGACGTGGCCGCCAGCGAATGGGACGCGCAGGCTCGACTCGTGGCCGTGCACGGCATCGAATCCAACCAGACGAGCGACGACCCGCCGCATCTGACCGGCCGGTCGGATCCGCTCGTCGGCGACGGACGCGCACACGCCTGGAAGTACGTCTTCGCCAGCCAAGACCGGCCCGACGACGGGTACCATGTCACCGTCGCCGCCAACGGGACCGTCCTCGACGCCAACGTCACCGAACCCGGAGACGACGTGGAGCCCATCGTCGACTGGAACGTCGATTCGGACGAGGCGGCCCGAACCGTCGCCGACGAAAACCAGACGTACCGCGACGCCACCGGCCGCAACGACACCACCGTCGTCTTTTTCCTCGGCATGGGCGAGACCGACGGCGACGAGACCGACCCGGTGTGGCTGCTTCTCGTCGAGGAGGACAACGGCTCCGATGTCCTGTTCGTCGGCGTGAACGCGCGCAACGGGTCATACCTGGGCGCCGTTTCGCCCGGCGCCTTCCCGTTCCGCGTATTCCCCACGTCGGTCCCCGAGGAATCCGGCACGTTCGAAAGCGACGTGACGGTGGCGAACCCGCAGAACACCCACACGTTCGAACTGCAGCACAACGGACACGAGTCCCTATCGGTGTCATTGCGCATCGGCGCGACGGCGCCCGGCGTCGAGCTCAACATGACCGTCGAAGGCCCCGCCGGCACCACCGGCGCCACCACGTGGACCGCGTCCGCCGGGAGCACCGGGGAGACGGCCATCGGCTTCGGCCAACCGGCCGCCGGCCAATGGACCGTCACCGTCCGCCTCGACGAGGGCGTCGCCCAAGACTACGCGGTCGCCTGGTGCGCGCCCGGCTTCGGCCCGTCGTCGCCGTTTGCGCCCTCCGGCTGTTGATCCACGGCGCTCCGGTGAGAAAGCGAAGAATGGGTGGCACTGCGTGAGCGATTTTCTGGCCGTTACTTCCGTGTGTCCGCCATGCGCCAGCAACTGAGGCCACGTGACCGCCATCGGGCTAGCCTTAAGAGCGGCCCGTGCTTGGCCACCGGGGTCCAACCATGGGCAAACTCGCCGTTGACATGTTCACCACACTGGATGGCGTCGTACAGGCCCCCGGCGCGCCGACCGAGGACACCCAGGGCGGGTTCAAGCACGGCGGTTGGCAAGGCCCGTTCCTCGACGAAGAATCGGGGCAAGAGCTGGCAAAGCGGTTTCCGAACTTCGACGCCCTCCTGCTGGGACGCAAGACGTACGAAATCTTCGCCGGGTACTGGCCCAACGAGCGCCAGAACGTCTTCTCCGAGCATCTCAACACCGTCACGAAGTACGTCGCGTCGCGCACCCTCAAGACGGTCGAGTGGCAGAACTCAAAACTCATCGGAGGCGACGTCGTCCCGGCAGTCCCGAAGATCAAAGAGAATCACAAGGAAGTGCGCGTCATCGGCAGCGGCGACCTGGTGCAGACGCTTCTCAAGCACGACCTCGTCGACAAGTTCAACCTGTGGCTGTACCCGATCGTGCTCGGCTCCGGCAAGCGTCTGTTCGGCAAGGGCGCAGTCCCCGCACGCCTGAAACTCGTCGAGTCGAAGTCGTTCCCGCGCGGCGCCGTCCTGCTCGTCTATGAGCACGCTGGGAAACCCACGTACGTCGACATGGCGGCAAAACCGTCGCAGGCCAGCGGCTGATCAACACCCGCAGACGCAAGAATCAAAAGACGCCCGAGTACAGAACCCGGGTTCATGCAGGGAGCAGGATTCGAACCTGCGAACCACTAAGGACTAGCACCTCAAGCTAGCGCCGTTGACCAGGCTTGGCTATCCCTGCGTACGACGGGCCGGCCAAACCGAACGTGCGATTTAAACCGTACCCTCAGGCCTTCGCCTCGGCGACCTTCAGGTCGGCCGACAGCGTCTGCATCTCGTCGATGCGCCGCTCCAAGAGCGCGACGGCCTCCTGCAACGCGCCACGGGCCGAGATCGACCCGTCGGTCTCGAACTTGAAGACGAACCGCGTGGCATCATAATTGACCGGCACCTCCGCCTCCTCCGTCCGGGCCAGGCACGCCTCGCACAACGTCACGTTGCCCGTGTCGTCGGTGATCTCGAACCCGCCCTTGACCTTCGCCGCGTCGATCGGGCAGTCCTTGGCGACCTTCGTGATCGCCTCCTTCGCCTTCTCCGTGGCACGGATCGACGTGAAGTAGGAGTAGCCGACGCCGGTCACCGGTTGCCACTTGGCGTGCTCGCGGCCACGGCCGAGCTCCGCCTCCGCCTCGAGGATGAGGCGTTGGCCTTTGAGCAGTTCGACGATGGGGACCTTCGGGTCGGCGATCGTGAACTTGGCGTCTTCCGGCTCCAAGTCCTCGGCGTACACCGTCGTCGGGCCTTCCTTGCTCAACGTGTACCGGACCATGCAGCTCGGGCATCCTTCGCCCTCGCACGTGCACGCGTCGCGGAAGTTGAACGCCTCCGGGTCCGTCGGGACCGGCAATAGGCCGATGCGGTGGGAGATGATCTCGTCGAACAGACCGCTGTTGTTGTCGTAGATGACGACCTTGTGGATCGCCAGCTTCGCGACCTCGGACAGGAGGACGCGTCGCAACGAGTTCACGAAATACGGGGCGGTCTCCTCGATGGCGAGCTTGCACTTGCGGTCGGTGAGTTCCAGGACCTGGACCTTCATGGATTTGGCTCCTTCATACGCGGCGGCCCCGGCGGCCGCCCTTCTTCCGGGTCCCGTCGTGCGGCAACGGCGTGACGTCTTCGATCTTTCCGATCGTCAGGCCCGCGCGGCTCAGCGCACGGATCGCCGCCTGCGCTCCCGGGCCCGGAGACCTCTGCTTGTTGCCTCCCGGACCACGCACCCGGATGTTGATCGCGTTGACGCCCTTCTCCAGAGCGGCCTCGGCGACGGTGCGCGCAGCCGTCATCGCGGCGTACGGCGACCCTTCGTCCTTGGCGGCCCGGACGACCATGCCGCCCGAGCATTTTGCGATCGTCTCGGCGCCCGTGGCGTCCGTGATCGTGATGATGATGTTGTTGTACGAACTGAAGATGTGGGCGACGCCCCAACGGTCTGCCATCAGCGACCACCTCGCCGGCCGCGGCCGAACGGTTCCACCGGCTTGACCGCCGGCTCCTTCAGCCGCCGCGCCGCCGTCTGGCCCGCTTCGGCCCGCTTCGGGCGGACCGGGTGCTCTTCGTCGGCCAGGCCGGACGTCTCGCGGATCTGGATCGTCTCTTCCTCGTTGCGCGTGACCAGGTGTCCGGGCACGTTGACGCGGGTGCCCTTGACGGTGACGTGGCCGTGCGCGATGAATTGGCGTGCCTGCGTCGGCGTAGCGGCCAACCCCTTCAGGTAGACCTGCGTCTGCAGGCGCCGGGTGAGCACCTTCTCGACGTCGAGCGCCAACACGTCGTCGAGCGTCGCGGTGGGGCCCAACAGGCCGAGCCGGTGCATGCGTTTGAGCAAGAGCTTCTCCTCCTTGACCGCTTGTTCCTCGCCCGCACGCTTGCGGGCCAAGAGGGTCCGGGACTGCGCGCGGATGCTGCGCAGCCGCGACTTCGCCTTCCAGACCTCCCGCTTGTTCTTCAGGCCGAACTTCTTCTGGATCCCCGACTCCTCGATGATCCGGTCGGCCTTCCACGGGTGCGTCGGCTTGTCGTACTTGCGCCGCTGGAAACGAGGTTGTCCCATTACGACTCCTCCTCCTTCTTCTCAGCGGCCGCTTCGATGAGTTTCTGCCGTTGGACACCGACGGTGAGGCCCGTGCGCCCGTTGGCGCGCGTGCGTTGGCCGCGTACCCGCAGGCCGGCCTCGTGCCGGACGCCGCGGTAGCTGCGGATCTTCTTCAACCGGTTCAGGTCGTCGCGCAGGGCGCCGTCGACGGCGGCGCCGACCAGGTGCAGGTCGTCGCCGGTGTCGTAGTCGTTGGGCCGGTTGACGGCCCAGGCCGGCAGCGTGTCGCCGGCGGCGTCCATGGCCGCCTGCAGCGTCTCGACCTGGTCGTCGGTGAGGTTTCCGATGAGTTCGTTGGGGTCGAGCTTGGTCTGCTCGGCCAGGATCTTGCCGACGCGGCGGCCGACGCCTTTAACGTTCGTGATCGCCACGCCGACCTGCTTCGTGCCGTCCAGGTCGGTGGCGCTCAACCGTACGATGTACTTGAAATCGGGTCCGTAATCGCCCTTCTTCGGGGCGGGCGCGACCTTCTCGTCCTTCTTGGTCTCCTCGTCGGCCTTCTTGGCGCGACGAGCGGCTTCCTGCTTCTTCGCAGCCTTCGCGTCGACCTCGGTCGTGTCGGGTTCGGGCGTGTCGTCCTTCTCTTTATCCGCCATCGGGGTTCCCCCGGGCCAAGCCCAGGATCGTCACCAAGTCCGCATAAATGCTTACTTCAGGTGGGATTGGGCCGGCCTATGAGGGTCTTCTATTTATAGCTCACCGTCGGGGGGCGGAGCCAGCGGCGCAGCAGACCGCTCTGCGCCAGGGCGATGATCGCGATCGCGGCGCCGACCAGGGCGGCGGCGGTCCCCAGCACGTCGCCCTTGTCCGCGCCCGCCCAGACGGCGTCGCCGACGAGCGCGAGGCCGCCGACGGCCACAAGTTCCGGATAGCGGGCGGCGATGCCGCCGGCCATCAGGACGCCCGCGTAGACGCCGAGCGCCGCGATGCCGCCCCACGTGTCGTCGATCTCAACCACTTGGAACATGAAGACGAGGAGCGCCGGCACGAGCGCCACCGAGGCCATCAGGCCGGCCGCGCGCGTGCCGGCCGGGTCGAGGCGTCGCGCCCAGGCGTCTTTCATGCGCGTGTGCGCCAGCCACAACACAAAGTTCGCCAGGAGAAGGGCGCTGCCCACGAGGAAGGCGGAGGCGCTCAACGCGTCCATGCCGCCTTCGCCCAGGTTCTCATGGAGGCTGGCGGTCAGGAAGAAGCTCAAGTAGAGCAGGACGACGCCGACGGCGCCCAACGCTGGAAGGCGGACGTGCCCGTACGCGAGGGTCGCGGCGGCTGCAGCGAACGCCACGACCAGCGCGGCCGTCTCCGCGGCCGTCAGTCCCATGCCGTCGTCGCTGACGTACGTCAACGCGAACAGCAGCAGCCCGCCGCCCACGCCGAGGCCGATGGCCGCCAACGCCGGCCAACGCCGGACCGCCTCCAGGACGCCGCCGACGCCGTACGCGACGACCGACAGGAACACCAGCAGCGTGAACTTGGCGCCGTCGGACATCTGGTCCCAGAACTGGGAAAACGCGAAGAAGATCCCGAGGAAGAGGATGACGCCGCCGACCACGTAGAGGATGTGTTGCAGCGTCAGGACCTCGGACTCTTCCCCGCCGTACTCCTCCTTGACGTAGGCGACGAACTCGTCGTCCACGCGCCCTTGGCGCCGCCACGTCTCGGCCTCTTCGATGAGCCACCGTTCCCGCGAGACCACGAGGAGGCCAAAACGGGCGCGGTTTATCGGGTTGTCGAATGGGATGGAGGAGGCCGGATTTGAACCGACGAACCACTAAGGAACAGATTTTGAGTCTGTCGCCGTTGGCCAGGCTTGGCTACTCCTCCAGGGGACGGCGCCGCGAAGCCGCGCCGTCTTTTTAACGACTTCACTCCGTCGGGCGGGAGTCGACGTCGGCCGCCTCGGCCTTGTCCTTCCAACGCTTCTTCTTTTTGCGTTTCTTGCCCTTCTTGCCGCCGCCGTCCTCGTCGGCCGCTTCCTCGTCCGCCTTCTGCGCGTCATCCGCTGAGGAGTCGTCGCGTTCCTCGTCCTCGCGCGTCGCGGCCTCTTCGGCCTCCCGACGCGTCTGCTCCCGCTCCTCCTTCGTCTTGAACGGGTGGCCTTTGGCCACGCGCCGGTCCTTCGTCTCGGCCGCGTGCTCCAACCGTTCGTAGAGCGTGTCCTTGGCGTGGTGGGGAAGCGGCAGGGGGAACCAGTGCCGCTGGATCCGCTCCTGGTGCCATTCCTCCGGGTCGCGACCGCGGGCGGCGGCCAACCGCTTGTGCCGTTCGACCCAGGCGGCGCGTTTCTCGCGGCGCGTGGCGACGAACTCGTCCCACCAGGCGAGGATCTTCGGCCGCATCGTGTCGGCCCACAGCGTCCGCAGACCTGGAAGCTTGAGCGGCAGGCGCAGGATCCGCCAGACGACCCGCAATGCGAAGTAGAGGATCTTCCACGCGATGCGCAGGACGTGGTACGCGACCCACCACGCGGCGTAGAGGACCGCGTAGACGAGGTCGTACGTGAGGATCAGGATCCAGACGACGAGGAACTCGATGACGTAGACGACCCGCAGGAGGAGCCGGTAGAGGAACTTGAAGAAGCCGACGACGCCGCGACGGACGGCCCGCAAGCCCTTGCCCATCCCGCCGGCCATGTCGGGGCCGGACCCTTGGGTACGGGAGCGTGCCTCCTTGGCGGCGCCGCGGATGGCGGTGCCGCTGCGGCGCGCCAGGCTCTGGCCGCGTTGGCGGACCCGGTGGATGACCCGATACCGGTTGACCAGGCCGACGGCCGTGTACACGACGAGGATGGCGCTTACGGCGATGACGAACCAGGAGGCCCAGACGAAGAACGACGGCAGCGTGGGATCGTAGTACAGTAAGCCTAGGATGAGGGCGCCGGCGGCCAAGAGGAGGCTGGTCCAATACCAGCGCGTGGTGTACACGTACTCCTCGTCTTCGTCGTCCTCGCGAGGCTCCTGAGGTGCGCCGTCCTGGCGTGTGCCTTTCGACGTTTCCTCTGCCACCCGAACCAGACGCTCCCAGTCGTGCCGTCCCTCGAAGCGCCGGGACGGATGGCCGCCGTCCTCGAGGGTGCGCGGCGCCACCTATGAAGCGTCCCTTTTAAAGCGGTTTTCGTGGAGGCCTTGTTCGTCGACCCTGCCGCCCGCGCACGCGGCGACATTCCTGTGGCCGACGGCGTCTTGAGGCCCGCGGGGCCGGCGCGGACACCCCGTGTACGGCCCGGACGACGCCACGGCGCCCGGCGGATACGCCGCGCGACGTACCTCGCCCTTCGGCCGTACGTCCCACGCGACGCGGACGCATGTACCATCCTCCGCCAGCCGCCGTCTAGGCAGGATTGCACCGCACCCTTTCGCGCCGCACGCTGGTTGCGTGTCGTACCTGACCACGCGGGACGGATTCCGAAACCGATAAACCTGGGTGAGGCTGCTCGACGGGGCGCGGCTTCGGTCGCGGGGATGCACAAGCCGGAGGCCTCTACCGGAGGCCATCGCGCCTACCCTCGCACCGGACGCAGGGAGGCAACCGTCCGATGGGATTCAAGGGGCACGCCATACGCCAGCCGGCCGAATCGACCCTCCGCGCCGCCCGGCCCTGGAGGGCGTGACCCATGGGTGGCTTCTGGACGCGAGAACGGATCCAACGACGCGTCCTGGAGTTGCCGACACGCCGGCAAATCTACGAACACATCCGCGACACGCCAGGCGTCCACCTGCGGCGCATCTGCCGCGACCTGGAGATGGGCGTCGGCAACGTGGAACACCATTTGCACCAACTGGAGAAGCACGACCTCATCGTCAGCCACAAGGCCGACAAACGCAAGACGTTCTATGTGGCCGGCCAGGTCGCCGAGGCCGACCGGCGCTGGATCCACGTGCTGCGTAAAGCGCGTCCCCGCCGCATCGTCCGCGGCGTGCTCGCACACCCGGAGGCGAACACGGCGGAACTGGCGCGCCGCCTGGACATCGAACGCAGCACCGTCTCCTACCATCTGAACCGGTTGCGCGAACGCGGCCTCATCGAACGCATTGTCGTCGGACGCGAACACCTGCACCAGGTGTCCGACGAGGAACGCGTCCGCCGGCTTCTTGACCTGCAGGAGCCCGGCGGCCCGCTCGAGGTCTTCGCGGCGCTCCTCGAACGGATCCCCGAGACGGACGGCGGCGAGGCCGCCACGCCGCCCGCCAGAACCCATCTCACCGTGGAACGACGGCCGTGACGACAAGCATTGTACTCACGGCTGCCCGCTGGTGTACCGCGACGTTCCGACGACCGGACCCACACCGCCCGACCTGCGTTCCAACACCCGTTTTTTAGACGGGAGCCTCCGTCGGCTGCGGGGCGCGAAACGCCCCGGAGGGATGCACGAAACATGAGAAGCAAGAAATGGAACGCGAAGGCCTTCCACCGGAAGCACACGACCAGCGGACCGTTCGGAGCCGGCAGCGCCCGGTTCGGGAAGACGCTGGGCGTCGTCGCTGCCCTGGTGGTCGTCGGCATCGCGACGGGTGCCGTCGGCATGGCCGACGACGCGGAGGAAAGCAAATGGGTCGGCGTGTGTCACGCCACGGGAAGCGAATCGAACCCGTACGTGTACATGGTCGTGGCGCGCGACGGCGCCGAACACGGCCACCACGCCGAGCATGAGGACGACAAGGTCGGCGTGAGCTCGCCGGCGGAATGCGGGATCGATGACGCATCGACGCAGTCCACGTCGCAGCCTACGTGCATGACCCACGGGTCGGACATCGAGGCGGCGGCCGCGGAACCCGAAGCCGCACCGGCCGACAACGAGTCCGCCAGCGGGCCCGAAGGCCTCTGCTCGGCCGACGTAGCGGCCACGGCCGCCGGCGCGATGGCCGGCAACAGCCTGGTCTACACGTTCGGCGTCGAGAGCCTCGGCCCGGGCGAAGCCAACCAGGTCGGCCTCCAGAGCGTCCTGCCCGACGTCGGGTGGGACTGGACCGTCGCCGGCATCGACGCCGCCGACTGCACGCTCGAGGAGCGGAACCTCACCTGCGACTTCGGCGACCTGGTCGCCGGTCAGACCCGCAGCGTCTCCGCCGCCTCGCCGCGCTGCGAGTTCGACTGCGGCGACGACGTGGAAGCCGACGTGACGGCGACCGCGTTCAACGACGCGGACGCCGCCAACGACGTGGCGACCGCCGTCGTCGAGTTCCCGGCGTGCGGCACGACCGCGTCCGGCGAGGGCACGGAACCCGCGGCCAACGAGACGGCCGCCGAGCCGACCGCCAACGAATCCGGAACGGACGACACGGGCAACGAGACGCCCGCCGAGCCGGAAGGCAACGAGACCGCCGGCAACGAGACCACGGGCAACGAGACGGCCGGAAACGAGTCGGCCGCCCCCGCCCCGCAACCCGGGGACGTCGCCGTGCGCCAGTCGACGCAGCAGGATGACTTCGAGGTCGTCGCCACGATCCAGGTCTCCCACGTCTCCGGCGAAGCCGCCGAGAACGTGAGCTTGCGCGACAGCCTGCCGGACGTACGCCGGCCTTGGCTCGTCGAGGGCACCGACGCCGCCGCCTGCACGCTCGAGGACAACGAACTCACGTGCTGGTTCGGCGATCTTGCGCCGGGCGAGTCGAAGACCGTGGTCGTGCGCGCCTACACGGACCGGATGCCGTGCGGACAGCACTTGACGAACACCGCGTTCGTCTCGGCCGACGACGACCCGAACGCGGGCAACGACCGGTCGAGCGCCGGCATCGCCGCACGCGCCTGCTAATCCGCGTGGCGCGTACCTGCGGGGCCGGACGCCGGCCCCGCTCCTCTTCCCCTTCTCTCCCTATCTCTGCCCCGACCACCCGGTGACACTCCATGATCCGATCCATGATCCCGATTCTGCTCGTGATGCTGCTCTTTTCCGGTTGCGCCGGCCCCGCCGATCCGACGGCGGCCACGCGGCCGCTTCCGTTGGAGGCGACCAACGAGACCGACCGAGGTCTCACGGTGGTGCTCCGCGTGGTCGACGAGGCGTCCGGCGCGGAACTCTGGCACGGGCAGACCGTGCTGAACCCGGGCGAGACGCGGGACGCCGGCATCCTCCACTTGGCGCCCGGCGACTACGTCCTCTCGGCAGAGTCCGACGGCCTGACCCGGCACGTCACCGTCCACCTGGACGGCTCGTCCGCCTTCTACCGGTTCGCCGTGCACGACGACGTCATCGCGTTCCAGCGAGGGTAGCGCGCACGGCGTCTCGTGCCGGCCGACCGCACATCCGAGGATTGCAGATTATATACTCGCCGTACGCCGCAGGTATACGGTGCGAAACGTGGTGCGAACGGGCAACGCCCGAAGGCCGGCAGCATGGCTGATCATTGCCTCCATGATGGCCGTGGGTCTGGCCGGCTGTGTGGGCGGCGGATCCGACACGCTTGGGGGCACCGACCTCCCGATGCAGGACGACGAGGCCCGATTGGCGGGGACCGTCACCGACGCCGAACTGCGCCCGGTCGCCGGCGCCAACATCTCCTTCGAGGGCTTGGACGACCTGCTCGTCGTCACCGGCTCCGCCGGCACGTTCAATGTCAGCGTGCCCGCCGGGTCGTACCGGGTGCTCGTGGAGGCCGAAGGCTTCTTCCGGGCCCGCCAGGACGTGAGCCTGGCCGCCGGCGACGTCACCGAGATTCACCTCACGTTGGAGGAGCTGCCTTCGCAGGTCCCCTACCTCGCGGTCTCCCCGCTGGCCGGATTCAGCGTCTGCGACATCGCCCTGTTCCTTGCGGTCACCACGTGGGAGGCCCTCACGGGCCAGGACTGTCCGCTGGGCGACCCGGTCCGCAGCGTCATCCAAAACGTCGAAGCCTCCTGGCGTTACGCCGTCGTGGAGCAGACGTGGGAGACCGCCGACTCCTTCGCCTTGTACGTCGCCGACGACCAGAATTGCCTCACTTCCGACCCGTGCTACGCGATCCTTTTCGGCGGCACCCCGCCCATCCGTGTCGACCTGGCACCCAACGACCCGGAACTGGCCTCCCAGTACGCAAGCGACGGCGAGGCCCAGCCGCCTGAGGGCGCCTGGGAAATGTGGGCCAACGTCATCTACATCGGGATGTACCAGGACCAGTGGGGCGGCATCACCAGCGACCCGATCTGCCGCGGACTGATCAACTATTCCCCCGGCTGCCCCAGTTGGGGCGTCAGCACCGGCATCCCGTTCGACATCTACGTCTCCGTATTCAACTGGGAACGGCCCGCCGACCCCAACGCCTACACGGCGCTGCCGGACCAGTAACGGCACCTGGCGGCCGCTCGGCTGCCTGCACAGGCGTCCACGTGACAAAGGACTCCGGATGGGCATCCCGCTTACCGGCGCCAGCGCCGTCCGGCGGCCAAGGCCCCGATTGCTGCAATGACGAGGAAACCTGCCTCGAAGCCGGGGCTTCCGCGCGCCGGAAGGAAATAATCCAACCCAGGCTCGTCGGAAAAGTCGATCCGGAAGTGTTGACGCGTGTCGAAGGCGGGCAACGCCACGCTGTGGTTGTCGTACAGCGTCTCGTTCACACGATGCACCCACCAGCCGGGGGGCGCTTCGACGACGACGAACTCGACGATCGCCCGCGCCTCGGGGTTCGACTCGTTGCCGCCCTGGATCCGGTGCGTACGCAACTCTTCCGCTTCAAAGTCGTAGGTGCGTACTTCCGTCACGAGCCACGCGTCCGTCTGGTTGACGGGCCCGACGACGTTGGAAAGATCCTTCTCGAAGACGACGCGCCGGGGTTCCTTTTCATCCAGGAAGAGGCGCTTGGCGCCCAAGTCGGACGGCCCACTCTGATTGAAGACCGTCACGGACGCGGCTTCGTAGGCGGCCTCCTCCTCGGGGTAGACGTAGCCATCGCCGTCCGCGTCCAAGGCCTGCGCAAGGTCCTCCTTGAGGGTCTCGTTGTAGATCTCATCCACCCGGACGACCACCTGGCTGAACTCTTCGTTGGGCCGGATGGTGATCACGCACAAATCCTGCGGCGCCGGGTCCGCCGCAGCGACGGGGACGAGCAGAATGGCGAGCAGGAGAAGTCCGGCCTGGCGCATACCGCCGCCAACGGCCCCGGACGCTAAGAGCTTGCGTATCGCGAAAGGCGCCGTCCGTTCGTGCGACGTGATGGGCTCGGCCAGATTCGAACTGGCGACCTCGTCCATGTCAAGGACGCGTCATAACCAACTAGACCACGAGCCCTAGGGTATACCTTTGGTGCTGGAACCCAACATGTCCCCCTTACGGGGGAGAATCGAGGTCTGCACCATGAGCAAGAACACGAAAGACGAGCGGTACATAAGCAAGTTGGTCGGACGGATGAGCGCGGCGACCCGCGCGCTGGCCGAATCGTACCTGGAACAGCGGCGTAACGAAGGCCTGGCGACACGCTCGGTCTACACCTACGCGCTGGCGATCTCCGAAGTCGACCGCCGCCTGCGCGGTCGACCGGTGGCGAGCACCAACGCCGGCGACCTGCGCGCCTTCGTCTCCACCGGGCAGGACCACAAGCACACGTCGCGCTTCCAGACGAGCATCTTCACCCGGGCGTCCCTAAAGTGGGCGCTGCGGGTCAAGACCTACCGACGGACCTCGACAAGGCGTCCTACATCCGGGTGCCGCCGAATGCGACTCACCGGAATTCTACGCCAGCCCCTCGTCGCACGGGTGCTCCATGCCGTCTGCGAATCACCCGGCGGGTCGCAAGCGGCCATCGCCCGCAGAGTTCCGAACCGGACCCGGCAGGACGTCGCCCACCACATTCAGCGTCTCTATGACCCCGGCGTCGTCCAAAGCGAGCGGGACAGCGCCACCGTCCGGTACCGCACGCCATAGTAGACTTCCTGGGAGGTCTACTAGTGCTCAGGGAACGCCGAATAATCCTGGGGAACGACCGATTCCGGCGTGTCGTAGAAGAGCGTCAGCCATTCGTCGTACCGCTCCTCGACGCAGACCCAGTGGGGGTCGCACCATTGCCAGAACCGGATCTCCGTCAGTGGCTCGTCATCGGGTTCAGCCGAGTCCAGGTACGTCTGATTGTACATCTCGCGAATCGGCAACCGGAGGCATGGAGGGTCGTAATCGGCGCCGACCCAGCCACAAGACCGAATGGTAGCGTCGCTGTTGCCGTTCTTGTAAATGAACACGGCCAGACCATCCGGCTTCAACGGGTGCTCTACGGTGTGCTGACCTTGGATCTCCACGAGGATGACGGAGGGGTCCGGCTCAATCTCCGGAATCCACTCGCAACTCTCGCACGACGTCGT
The DNA here is from genome assembly GCA_964641035.1 of uncultured Halobacteriales archaeon. Classification (GTDB taxonomy): domain Archaea; phylum Thermoplasmatota; class E2; order JACPAO01; family JACPAO01; genus CAZXJU01. The sequence goes on from CAZXJU010000006.1 coordinate 15,344, forward strand.
GTTGCCGCCGGCGAGGGAAGTCCCGAAGACCCCCGCATGGATGATGAACGTGTGCGGAAGCGAGGTTATGTGGGGTTCGAATACCGGCAGCGCTTCTAGTTCGAATACGATGTCGACGCGCTGGTCGGTCCTGACGTCCACGGCCTTCGACTCCGAGGAGTATCCGACCGCCTCGACCGTGATTACGTGCCGCCCGGCCGGCACGTTCTGGAACTCGAATAGGCCGTCCTCGGTAGTGCGTACCTGAGCTTGCACGCCGGAGAGGGTTACGATGGCACCGGCGATGGGACGGACCTCGTCGTCAACGACCTGACCGGAGACGTTGCCGGATTGCGCGGGCTCGGCATCCCCGGGCCCGCCTTCCCCGGGCCCGACTTCCCGGCTTACGTCCACGGACCCCTCAGCGGGAGATTCCACATCATCGGGGGCCTCCTGCGTGGGTGCCGGGGAGAAACATCCGGCGGCGACGATGATCGCCGCCATAAGCCAAGGAACGGCAGAGGCTGGCCGTAGCACCCAATCGGACATCCGTATGCAGAGGGGAACCGTTCGGTGATAAAATGACACCCCTACATGGACGGGGTCACGCCGCTCGTCTCACGCCGCCCACGGGCCGACCGGCGCCGCGTCCTGCTTGGGCAACTCCTCCTCCGGCACGAACGTGACGTACGACTTGTACGCGTAGAGCGGCGCCGCCATGAAGACGAGCAGGTAGTAGAATAGCCACATCCACAGGAAGCCGCGGATCAGCACACCGGACCCGCCGGTCCCCCAGAGGTACCAGAGTTTGGCCCCCAACAAGAGCAGGATCGGGGCGAAGAGCGCCACCATGAACGACTCGAACTTGGTGGCGCGGACCGCCCGGCCGAAGGCGTCGGCGCGCCCGATGCGTTCCTCCGGCGCCTTCGGCGTGCGCACGAACGGCATCGTGAAGCCGACGAAGGATTTCGTGGCGCCCCAAGCGTTGCTGAATTTGACGGCGAACCACATGCCTAAGACCTTCAGCGTCTGCCCGAACGACAACCGCATGTTCTTACGCATCACCATGTGCAGCCGCGTGATCGCGTCCGTCAGAAGGAAGAACGGCACGAGGCCGACCAGCAGGATCTCCTGGGAGTGGTGTGTCGCCACGCGGAACTGGAAGATTTCGCCCAGCGCCAAGAGCGCCAGCACCCACGAGATCAAGACGATGGCGATGCCCTCGAACCAGTGGGCGCTGCCGACGAAGAAGTCGAACCGTTGCCGCGTCGACAGCCGCCCGAACAGCAGCTTCCAGAAGTGGCCGCGGAGGATCTTCGCCCCGCCGAACGCCCAGCGGTAATGCTGCTTCTTGTAGCCCTCGTACGTCGGCGGGATGAGGCCGCGGCCGTACGACCGGTTGATGTAGAGCGAGTCGAAGCCGGCGTTCAGCAGCCGCACCGAAAGCTCGGCGTCCTCGCTGATGTACTCCTCGCCCCACCCGCCGACCTCCTCGAGCGCCCGCTTGCGTACGATGCCCATGGTGCCGGCGAAGATGATCGCGTTCTCCTCGTTCCGGCTGGGCATCACCGTCTTGTAGAAGTACGCGTCCGCCAGGTAGTACTGCTCGGTCAGGAACGACTGGTGGCGGTTGCGGTAATCCTGCGGCGTCTGCACCCACGCCAGGTCCGGGTTGACGAAGTAGCCGACGGTCTCCTTCAGGTATTCCGGCGCCACCTGGTAGTCCGCGTCGATGATGGCGAAGAGCTCCACGTCGTCGGGCGTGTGCTCCAGCGAGTTGTTGAGGGCGCCCGCCTTGTACCCGCCCCGGTCCTCCCGGTGCAGGTAGATGATGTCGTGCTCGTCGCAGAATTCCTCGACCGGCCGGCGCTTGTCCTCGTCCGTCGAATCGTCGAGCATCATCACGACGTACCGGTCGCGCGGGTAATCGACCTCCAGCAGCTTCTGGAGCGTCTCGATGACCATCTCGGGCGGCTCGTTGAACGCCGGCACCTGGAACGCCACCTTGGGAAGATAGTGTTCGGAATACTCGGCGTCCTCCGGCCGCTTCGTCCACCGCTTGCGCGTGGCGACGTCCACTGTGTAGAAGCCGTACAGGACGACCATCGTCAACGTGGCCGTCTCCGCCACGAACAGCACGACGGCCAACCACTTCCACCCCGGGTCGACCTGCGGCAACGTCACGAGGAAGCTGTACGCCAGGAACCCCAGCACGACGGCGATCAACGCCACGATCGTCATCAGGCCGTAGAACCGCCACGTGTAGCGCCCCATCGCCATGCCGACGGTCGCGCCCAGGCCGATGAAGAAGAACTCCAACGGCGTGACCGCGACCACCGCCTCGCCGATGAGCAAGAGGTAGGACTGCGTGTCCGGCGCCGTCACCTGGTTCGCCGAGACGTACCCGATCGCGTAGATCACCAGGCCGGCCAATGCGCCGACCGCGGTGCCGGTGACGGTCTGCGCCACGCGCGCCACCACGCGGTTTCCGAACCCGTAGGCGGCCACGGCCGCGCCGATGAACGCGCCGCCGCCGGCCAGACCCAGGAACGCCGGATGGCCTTCGAACGCCTGGGCGATCGACGCCCACAACAGGGCCCCGATGGGCCGGCCTTCCAAGTAGGCGCCGACGCCGGCGTACGTGAGGAACGCCAACACGACGCCCAGGATCGTGGCGAACACGACCCCGACGACCGTCGCAATCGCCCGACCCACGTCTTCGGGGTCCACGCTGCGCATCGCCAACCCGGCGGCCACCATGCCGACCAAGACCCCGACGAGCATCCAGGTCGCGGTCCACGCGTCGGCGGTCCCTAGCGACTGCATCGCGTGGCCGAACGCCTGGGACCCGGTCCGGCCTTCCTGGCGCGTCATCCAGACCAACGCTTCGACGGCCATCACCAGGCCAAGGCCCAGTGAGCCGCCGACAAGGTACCCCAACCAGCTTCCCGGACGCTTGCGTCCGTGACGGCTCATCGGGCCACCACTTCAAACTCGCACACCGGCGCGTCGTACCGTCGGCACGACGTCTCGCGGACCTGCGCGCCGCGTTGCCAGATGGATTCGACCGCCTGCCCCAAGTAGCCGGCCTGGCGGCCGCAGCCGGCGGAGCGGGTCGAGTCGGCGCCGCACTCGTCGCACCCGTAGACCCGCAGCCGCGTGAACCCACGGTCGACGGAGAGGATCCGGGGGTCGCCGGCGCCGCGGCGTTCCAATGCCCGCGTCAACTCCGGTAGGGACCGCGGCTTGTCGGAGGAAGCGGCCTTGCGGCCCTCGTCCAGGTCGTCCTCGTCGAACGGACCCGGCTCCGCTCCGGCGGCGTCCACGTCCACGTTCGGGGTGGGCAGCAGCACGATCTCGCGGTCGCGCTCCAACGCCTCCGTGCTGGAACGCGTGACGGGAAACAACGATCGAAGCAGGACCAGAAGCACGATGACGCCGAGGACGACGAGGCCGCCGGTCAGCAGGTACACGGAGGCGTCGGCCAGCAACTCACGGGCGCCGGTCGCCCCGGTCTGCGCCAGGACGGCGGGTCCGTACGCCGTCACCGCCGCGGCCCTCCGACATGAGGGGGTCGCGCGACCATTGGCCACCAGACGGCCGAGGCGGCGAAGACCGCGGGCGGGACGGGCGGGGAAAAAGCAATCCAGAACGAACGCGTCGAATCACTATCGGCTTCGTCGCCGTTCGGGTCGCCGTTGGGCACAGAGGCGGGGCTCGTGGTGTTGTTGCCCGTCGAGTTCGTCGGCGACGGACTCGGCGACGGGCTGGGCGAAGGACTCGGCGACGGGCTCGCATCGGGCGTCTCGTCCGTCGGGCTCGGCGACTCTCGATTATCCTGCCCTCCTGCAGAATCCGACGCCTGGATGATGTAGAAGACCACGCCGGCGAGCACCGCCAAGGCGACCACGCCGACCACGATTGCGTTCACGAACCGACTCATTCAAATCCCAAGGGACCCGCCTGGCAGCTCGGCCGTGCGTCGCCGTGGACCGGCACCAAGCGTCTAGTCCACCCGTTCTGCCGCTTGTATCCTTTCTGGGGCAAACGTCGAAGGGTCTCTCAGCCGCGTGTCGGTGGGGCGACGACCCCCAAGGCGGTCGCCATCTGCTCGACGGCCGTCGCGTACGTCTCGGGATCCGCTTCCAAAAGCGCGGCCGCGTACGGCGCCAGGAAGTCCGCCTTCCGTTTCTCGTCCGGGGTGAAGCGCCACCCCATGCCCGATGTCGCCTCCGCCGCTTGCGCCAGCGCGTACGCCATCACCTTCAATCCGCCCTCCGTGACGGCGTCACGAATCCGGTCGCGTGCCGCCTCCGGTCCCACACCATGCCAGGTGCGGGCCACCTGAAGCGCCAAACGCAGCGGCGCCGACGCCGCCTCCGTGTCGAAACGGGGGTACGCCTGCAACCGTTCGGCCGCCTCCTCGTACCGGCCCAACTGGGCGGCCGCGCTCACCGGGTCGCCGGCGGCCAATTCCCGCACCTGGTCCGACCGCAACGTGTCCCCGGCGGCCTCCCGTACCACGGCCTCCGCGTCGGCGGCCCATGCCGGCCCGACGAGTTTCTGGACGCTCGCCTCCGAAGACCGGACGTGCGGCGTCTGCGCGCGGAACGCCGCCTTCGCCAGCCGCCGTTCCCCGTCCGTGGCCAGCAATTCGTCCGCCGCTTCCTCGTACCCCGAAAGCCAGATCCGGTCGCCCACGAGGAGGAAGCCGGCCTCACGCTCATCCAACGCGGCGTCGATCCGTTCGCGTCCCCAGTCCAAGAACTCGCGGTTCGAGTACTCCCGGTACCCGCGCGCATGCTGCCGGGTCGCGTCGTCCGCGGCGGCCACCAGGTCCCTCAACGCGTCCGCGTCTCCCGGCGTGGCCGCATGCCACGGCAGTCCGCCGAGGCCCAGGTCGATGTCGGTGGCCTTGGCCGGCCCGACGTGACGGCGTCCCAGCCAGGCGCCGACCCGGTCGCCCATCTTCCGCAGGCAGTCGCCGCACACGCGGAACTCCATCGCGACGCCCTGAGGCCGCACCACGACGTGGAACCGCCCGTCGGCCGCGTGCGCGCACGAGGCGGCCTCATCGTCGGCGGCCAGCGGCGCGCCGGCGTCCTCGAAAAGGACGTTCAGGAAGCCCGACGGGGGCGCCGTCCCCGGGTCGGTGGCCACCAGCTTGTCCGTGAGCGCCCAGAACGACGCCCGGCGCCGCCACTTCTTGTCCACGAACCCGATCAGGAGGACCTCCGGCCGTTCGCAGTTCTGGACGGCGGCCTGATGATACGGTTTGGCGCGTCCGCGCGGCACGAACCGTACGTCCCCGTGCGCCGTCGGGATCATCGCGAACGCCTTGAAGTCCCCTTTGCGCAGCACGCTCAGCGCGCCGGCATACGCGCCGTCGACGCGGCGTTTCTTCGCCTGCCGCTTCAATTTCTTGTCCGCGTCGTACCGTTTCCGGATCTTGGCAAGCCGCTTGCGCAGCCGGCGGAACGGGTCGCGCTTCTCGCCACGCCATTCGGGTACGATCTGGTCCGGGTCGTCGGCCAACGACCGGAAGCGTTCCAGGTACCGCTTTTTCTGCGCCTTCGACGCGGTCTTGCCGCCGGTGCGCACACGGTATTGGCGTTGGCGCGCCGGACGCAGGTCGGGTGCGCCGCGCGGCTGAGGGCCGGCCATCGACCGGGCCAAACGTCGCCGGGCCTAATGCGTTTCCGTCGGCGGCGGGCCCCCTGGGGTCGCTCGGCGCCGGTTCGTCGTGGGCTCCCCGGCCACCCGGGACGAGAATCGCGAACGCGCCCGCCGACAGGAGCCGCAGGTCGCGTCGCGCCGGGTACGGTCGCCTGGAACCCGTCTCCGACGGCCCGCTTGGCGCGGCCCCCCGCGCCTTCACCCACGCCACCAGCAGCCAGAACCCGGTGCCGCATCCGTTGACCACGAGGAACGCGGCGTCGGCCAACAGCGCCGCGTGCACCGTCAGGAGCAAACACCCCGCCAGGCTGACCGCGACGTAGAGGGCGCTGAAGTCGTCGGCCCGCCGCGTCCGCAAGAGGCGCAGGATCTGTGGAAGCGCGGCCAGGGTCAGCAGCACGGCGCCGCCTGCCCCTAGACCGGATTCCACGAGCCCCATCAGACCGCCCACGTTGGTTCGCCTCGTCCGCAAGGATACCAGGGCAGGGCGTTGGGATAAGGCATGGGTCGAGCCGATGCAATGAATCGAACGGATCGGGCCCCGAAATTACCGGAACCCGGGCCGCCAACACGCAAAACGAACCTGGGCCGGCCTCCTACGGAAAGCGCTAAGCCGCGCCGGCCGATGGGCCCGTCCCGTGGACACGGTCGACTTCGATATCCTGCGGACGATGGGCCTGCGCCCGTTCAGCGTCTACCCGCCGCGTCCTGGAGGCCTGAAACCAGGAGACGTCGCCAGGCACCTCGGCCTCCGGGTCGGCCGGGTGCGCGACCGCGTGTCCAAGATGGAGTCGGCGAGCCTGATCCGGACGTTCCGCGTCTTCCCGAACCTCCGACTCTTCGGCCTGGACTCCGCCGCCCACCATTTCCGCGTGCCCGCCGGCACGAAACGCGACCGGTTGGCCGACCTCTTGAAGGTCGACGGCGTCGAAGGCGTATGGGACTATGTCGGCGACCACGTGCTCGTCCTGGTCGCCTCGTCGTCCGAGGCACACCGGCGGCGCCAACTGGACCTCATCGGGACCCTCCTGGACATCGACCCCGAACCGTACAACACCTACTGGTGCGTGTACCCGGAACCGGCCCGCGAGCCGGCACCGCTCGACTGGAAGATCGTCGCGGCGATGATCGATGACGCCCGCCGGTCCCCCTCCGACCTGGCCGCGGACTTGAACGTCACCCCGAAGACGGTCCGGCAGCGGGTCGGCCGCCTGCGGGCCGACGGCCTCCTGGACGAGCACGTGCACGTGAACCTCACCGAGGATTCGGGCGCCATCGTGTTCGGGCTTGCCTTCCGGTTCCCGCAAGGCGGGGCCCGCCAGGTAATCCCGCGCGTGTACGCGGCGTTCCGCGAACGCATCTTGGCCTCCTGGAAGCAACCGGAGGCGACCGCCACAGGGGTCGACATCGACGTCTACGCGCGCAGCATGGCCGAGGTCCGCGAGATGGAGGAGACCGCCCGAGGCGTCGACGGCGTCGAAGAGGTGACCCCGCTCGTCCTGCGAGGAAGCATGTATACCGGTGCGTGGCTCGAGGCGCTCCTTGCACCAAAGACACAGACCACGTAGAATTCGGCCGGCCCAGGTGGCGCGAAGGGGGAAAAAGTGGGCCGCGTCGGATTCGAACCGACGACCTCCCGGTTATCAGCCGGGTGCTCCAGCCAAGCTAAGCTAGCGGCCCAGAGGTCGGACGGCGTGCGCAAAATGCCGGCCATATAAAACTTCAGCGCGTTGGAAAAGGGCGCGTCACGCGTTTGCGCGGACGCGCAGCACGGACCCGAGTCGGAGCAGCTCCGTGGGATCCATGACCTGGCGTGCCAGCGGGAAGAGGACCTCCTCTTCGCGCCGTGTCTCCGAGCCCAACAGGGACCGCAGTCGTTGCAGGCCGCGCCGGTACGCCGCCGCGTCGTGGCCGTCGCGCCGCAATCGCCAAAGCACCAGCTTCGTCATCCCATGTTCATCGCGGGCGGCGCCGAACGCCCGGTTCTCGGCACGCCGGCCCAGGTGGCGCCCGCACGCCGCGTAGAAGACGTCCTCACGCAACCGGACGTGCCGGGCGTACTCGTCGTCCATCTCCTTGAGAAGACCGTCCCGGACGGGGGCCTCGTCGGCGTCTTCCAGCCGCTCCACAAGCGAATATACGTCCTGGCGGAACGACCGGAGCACCCCGATGGCGTCGTCCAAGGCGTCTGCCTCGTCGGCGGGGTTCGTTTCGTGGAGGATGGAAGGCATGCCCCGGAAAGACTACAGCCAGGTACATCCCCTTTGTGGTGCAAAATGCGGAGGGGTAATGCCGAATCCGGTCACATCGTAGGGCAGAATTCAACAAGCCGGCCCTGGCGGACGCCCCCGTCGGGCCCGGTTTCCGTACGCATTTTTATACACCTTGGCGAGTGCTTGCGAAGTAGGCGACAGAAGATCATTCTCGGGCCCGTAGAATTTGTTTCTGCTTGCTTGTGTTTTGTATGGGCGGGGAAGGTCCGGAAACGGGCTTAGGGGGTTTCCGTTACTTCTGTCACTCCAAGACCGGGCTACTTTCTTGGACCGCCCAACAGCGGGCTAGAAAGTAGTCGTCGGTATTTGGGTGTGACGGAAGTATGCATGAAACGCCGTGATGCGCGTAGCCGATGTTCCCGCTCGTGCTTGACGCCAAGCAAGCGGAATCCCCGAGGAGTCGGAACTTCGTGGATCCCGGAGGCTGCGAGTGCGTCTTGGTGGCTGCCATGGCCGGGTCTGCGTGGACGCTTTCTGGAGACTCGTGGACGTTGGAACGGGCGTTGGTCGACGGGCGAGCGCCGCGTAGCGTCGATGATGCGTAGGCGGAGGCTGTGATGTCGTGCGTGCCTACCCCATGATGTGAACGGTCCCGCGTGTCGTGCACAGGGACTTCAGTCGTCAATTGGACCAAGCCCAGTCCACACCGTGCCCACCTCAGTCATGTGGTCTTCGTGACGGGGGCGTGGATTGGCAGGTGCGCCAAAATTAAAAATAGGATGTAATCCCGCTGATGAACCGTGTCCACGGAGAAGCCAAGCGAGAACGATCGGCAGCCGAAATGGGTGGATTTCGTAGTCGGCGGCGTCGTCGTGATTGGAATCCTGTTCGTCGTGCTTGTCTTCCTAGGTGCCTTGTTGCATGCGTGGCTCGGATGGCACGAGATGCTGCGGTGGTGGCTTCCGGCCGGCGGCGTCCCCGTAACCGTATTGTCGGCGGTGCTCGTCGCCTGGCGGTGGCCCGCCGTGCTGCCGCGGGTCACGTCATGGCTCGGTAATGTTGGGCTGCACTACAGATCCAACGACGTCGATCAGGAGGCCAACGCGCGCTCGGTCCAGGGTCCGGCCACGGCTCAAAACGTGGACGGGTCCCACAACGTCGTCACGACGGGCGACGTCATCTACGGCGCGGCCGTCCCGGCCGTCGTGGACGTCCCGTCCGGCGTCCGCCCGCGGATGCGGCCGATGTATACGCTGGTTGACCGAGGAACAGAAATCCTGGACATCGTGGATTCGGACGGGCAGCCGGTCGGCGACGCACTCGCTGCGAAAACTCTACTGGAAGAGCTGCTGGAGGAGCTGGCTCGGGGTGGATCGCCGGATCTCATCCACCGACAAACCGTGGCGGAGTTCGTCGAGAAGGCGGCCAAGCTGCAGAGTTACCACTCCATTGGGGCGGGGCAGGACGACCTGCGCCGGTTGGCGGAAGCTCTGCGGCAGTAGCGTGCACGCAAGCCGTGCGCAGAGGCGCGCTGATTCTTCCTTGGTCGCCCGCCACAGGGCTGATATGGCGGCGCCGGCCGCTTTTACACAACTCGAC
>CAZXJU010000007.1:0-24591 GCA_964641035.1 uncultured Halobacteriales archaeon
GCAACTGATTCGCCATCGAACGCTACTGGAAGTCGCGCACGCCGAACGATTCGAAAAGATCCGGGTCGGACCCGAGGCGGTGGCACCGATCCGCCCGGCCGATTTACGACTCGACGACGACGAGGTTCGCCGACGGCACGTGGCCGCAACGGCACGCATGGTACGGGATCTTGCCTCGGAGGCGCATTTGGAACGGCTTCGCGAAACGCCAGCGAAATCGCTGCGAGATTGGGCGGACTGGATCCGTTCGCGCTTCTCAATCGGGTAGGTGCGCGATGACGTCTCGCGTCTCTTGCATCATCGACCGCAGCGCCGGCCCGACGCGCATCAGAGGCTTGGCGGGCGGCGTGTCACTTGGAATGGATTCGGAATCGGGCGGCGATGCGACCCAAATGGTTCGACGCGTCATCAATGTTCAAATCGGAATCGGCGCCATATAAGGTGTCGGTCTAATCGTGTGCAACTCGGCGCGCCTTCCGCTTAGGTTTTTCGCGGGCTTCTCGTCCTTGGTGCTGCCGGGGCGACGTCGCTGCCAACGTCGGTGATCGCCTTCAAGTCCCGGGAAGCGTTCGGCGTAAGCAGCAGGACGTTCATGAGTGCGCGGAGAAGACTTCCCGGAATTCCTCCGCGGCTTTTCGTCCCAGGTGCGTCTCGGAGATCTCGCTCAGTTCCTCGATGACCGTCAAGGCGCGGCGGCCTTTCGGGCTCAACGCGTACGCCACCGGCCTGCGGGAGCCTTCGGGCGGAAGCCCTTTGGCCACGACCAGCCCGGCGTCGCGAAGTTTGTCGAGGGAGCGGTCGACCTGCGGCGGCGACAAGCCGGTCCGACGCTGCAGCTCGTTGAACCGGGCCGCGCCGGACGCCAGCCCGGCCAAGACGTGCAGTTGGTTGTGGTCGCCGATCAGCCCCTGCAACATACTACGGATTTGTTAGTGGTTTGGGGGAATTAAGGATGCCGGCGTGGTGCCGGCGCCGGATGGGTCGCCGATTTCACACGCCGTAGCGCTACGGCGCCCGCCGCGGCCTAAAATCCGCCCGCATTAGCGCTAATACGACGGCTGGTAGCGCTACAGTGGGGGGGCTCGGGTTCGAATCCCTGCGAGCCCGTGACCCACGTGCCGATGTCGCCCTGATGAGCCGTCAAGCTTACAAATGGATCTTGCGCCACCCGAACCACAAGACGGCACCGCCATGGAGATGATGTGGAAGCCGGCCGGAACCGACGCGGACGCGAACCGATGCGAGGACGTCAAAGCGTTTCGAGCGCGTGTAGCGCGGGTGACGCCTCGCGAACGCGTCTTGGCTTGCCACGCGATGCATTACGAAATCGGGATGATGATTGCGGACACCGCAGCCCCGTTACCAGAACGTTGATAACCGCGGTCGTGCGCTGTGCGTCCAATGACATGGGTGGGCCTGCCGTTTCTCGGGACGTTCGTCCCGGGCACGGTGGCCTTCCGTTTGCCGGTGGAAGCGACGAAAACGAAGTCAATCGCCCGATCGGGGCCAGGCTGCGTTCAGGGGTGGAACAATGTTTCGACGGCGTGAGCGCCCGCTTGGCATGCGACCAACCGCCTGGCTGGCCGTTGTTGTCGTTGGGGCGATCTTCCTCAGTGGCTGCACATTCTCGGGTTCTGACCGGGACGACGCCAGCAAGGATCCAAACATGGGTGCAGCGGCGTCGGTTTTCCCTGGCGATTATGACTTCCGCGGGCCGTTCTCCCGGGTGTTGACGCCGGGGCCGTACGACATTCTGTCGATGCGTCACGTTTTCCTGTCTGGTGAACCGCACCTCGGCGAACCGGCCGACATTGAAATCGGGATCTGGATGCCGGATGTTCCGGAGGACGTCCGTGTGCCGGTGATTGCCGATATCGGACCGTACTTCGGCGACACGCTCCTGCGCGGGGAAGTCCCGAACGGCGTTACTCCGGGGTATGTCGAGAATTTCGTCCCGCATGGGTACGCGTTCGCCGCGGTCAGTGTGCGTGGCTCGGGCCAATCCGGCGGCTGCATGGATTATATGGCTGCCCTGGAACAAAGGGACATCGACCGTGCAATTACCTGGCTGGGTACGCAGGATTGGGGCAACGGGAACGTCGGCCTGATTGGCAAGAGCTACGATGGCGCCACGCCGTGGACGGCCGCCGCCACCGGAAACCCTCACCTGAAGACGATCGTGCCGATTGTCGGCATTCCAAGCATCATGGATGCGTCGCTGCGGTACGGCCACAGCGGGCTCCTCACCTACCTGGGTGGCGGAAACCACCACTTGTACTGGAGCCAGTTTCTCGTCCCCGATGACGGCGGTCCGAAACCCGAACGGGCGTTTTGTCCTGAGATTTGGGAAGGCGTCGTTGACGGGCAGGCCGCCGTAATGACCGGCCAGCAGTCCGTTACCGGGTGGTATGAAGCCCGCCATGCGAAGCCGGATGTGGCGGAGAACTATCGCGGCAGCATCCTCGTCGCACATGGTCTTCATGACCACAGCGCCCATGTCACGATCCCCTGGGTGGGTTCCCTCAACGAGTCCGGCATCCCCGTCAAACAGTTGTACTACCAGGGAGCCCACGTTCACCCCGACCAAGTTTACCAGCCGTCCGAACCCTACATGGGCGCTGATCCGCTGGGTCGGTGGGCGCGATGGGATTGGTCAGAGGTCCTGCTGCATTGGTTCGATCGCTGGTTGAAGGACGACCCGTCCGTGGACGTCGGCCCAGCCGTGCAAGTCCAAGACGACAAGTTGCAATGGCGAAACGAGGAATCGTACCCTCCGCGGGACATCACGCACCAGGAGTGGTTTCCAACGGCCGGCGGTGGGTTGGAACATGACCCGGGTGACGCGTTCAGTGCACCGCTTCTGCCGGGCAATACGTGGTGCGAAATTCGGCCATGCCATGAACCGTCGGTTTCGACGTGTGCTCCTCATCTGATGGACCCCTCGGAGGTTTCGGGCCTGGCCGTCGATTTCTATTCCGAGCCGCTTGATGAAGCATTGCGGATCGCCGGCGTGCCCAAGTTTTACACCTCGGTCACGGCCGGGGGACCAACGGGAATGCTGGGCGTGTGGTTGTTCGACGTGGACGAGGCCGGGGCGGAGAAGCGGATCGGGTGGGGCAGTGTGAATTTGTGGTACGCGAAGAACCCACAAGCTCCCGAACCCTTGGTACCTGGTGAAACATTCGATGTCGAACTGGATTTCCTGCCGCTCGACGCGCATGTACCCGCTGGCCACAGCATCCATGTCCGGGTGTGGCAGTGCGAGGCCGCCTTGTTTTACCAGGTCCAACCGGGCAGCCCGGTTGTGGTCGAGTTCGGGGAGGGCACCGACACGCGACTCGAATTGCCGACTATTGAGCGTGGCCCCTCGGCGTACTTCGAACCCCCCATGCCAAAGGAGTAGAAGCATATGATTCCAGAAAACCACACTACCGCTCTGCTGCTGACGGTTCTGGTTGTCTCGGCGGTTCTCGCCGGGTGCGCGTCAGGACCCGAAGGCGATGCGAGCGGGCTCCTAGTAGAGTTCGAGAACCAAGGCGGGATCTTGGGCGTCGTCCTGGATGACCAGCAATTGCCGATTGCAAATGCCACCGTGTACATCGGCGACGAAGAGCGAGGGAAATCTAACGATACGGGCCATTTCCGGATTGCACCCGTGGACCCAGGGAGGCACGGGGTCTGGGCCGCGAAGGAAAATTACCATGACGGGCGAGTCGACGTGAACGTCGTTGAAGGGCAACTCGCAACCGTGATGATCGTCTTGGAATTCCTGCCGGGCAAGGCGCCGTATCACGAAGTCCTGATTGGATCCGGGGTGATTCAATGCGGGTTCGCGATTACGGACCCGGTCCGGTTTCAAAACGACCATCTGGCGGCATGCGCCGCGCCCGAGGCCTTCGCGGGCGTCTCCACCGGAGATGAGTTTGCCACCTTCTTTGACATGGGCGACGGGTTCGACGGCGGCCAGACCGGCTTCTGGGGCGAGACGGAATGGGATTCGACGCAACTGCTGGGCCGCGGCATGAAAGTCAACTGGTGGATTACGGAAGAGCCGGTCGCGGAAGACGTCGACAACGCGCCGCGTGCATTCCTGGGGAGGTTCGTCGGCCTGAGCCCGGTCCAGGCTCGCATCGCGGCGGGGCCGTTCGTCGACGCTGAGCGGGCCGTGTGCGTGGAGACGGCGAGCTGCTTCGCCATGGCCACGCATTATCCTTCCGCCAACAACACGAACGCACCGGTCGACGTCGGATTCGTGCTGAACCAGCAGTACTCGGACTACTATACGGCGTTCTTCAACGCGCCGGTGCCGGTCGAATATTCATCACTGCCGGATAATTAGGATTAAGGCCTTCGAGTCGTGCACGCATGGTTTGCGACCGTCTGGTGATTTGCCATGTAGGCGGCCGTCGGCTACTATCGTCGTAGCCATGCCAGTATCAGCAGGCCGGACAGGCCGACGACAACTACTTCCGGCTGCTGGCAAGGTAGACCCAGCGTAGAATCTTGCGGCGACTCGCGGACCACGCGGTTTCGTCCGCAGTCGCGCCGGCGACATGCAGCCGCGATGCCAGCACGCCCGTTGGCGCAGGTTGAAATGACGAGACCGCGTAGAGGTGAGCGATGCCCCGTTCGGGGAAGCCACCACGGAGCGGAACGCGTGCCAAGCAGACCCGGGACGGGAACGACGACACGCCGACCCTTCGAGAGGTTCGGGTCCAGTACCGCCACGAGGGCTGCTGGATCCAGGAGACCACCGAACACCTTCCCGATCTCTTGTTGCTGGTCAACACGTCGTACATCCGCGGCAGGCGGGTCTACGCCGATGTCACCGCTCACGCGGCCGACGTGGCCACGATCCGTCAAGCCCGGAGGATGTGGACCAAGGATTCGCGCGTTCGAAGCGTATCCACGCTTTTCTCAGGTCCACAGAGCGGACGGTTCCGCGTCGTCTACGGGATTGAGCACTCAATCGTCCCCGATATCTTCCGAAGCACGCCAATCACGCGCGGCCCGACCCGGCACCAGGGAGGCTTCGAGCATTACCACTTTATCGGATACGCCAACGACATCCAAAGCCTGCTGGGCGACCTCTCGAAGAAAGGCGAACTCCAAATCGAATCCTCGAGGATTATGGCCATCTTACCCGTAGAACCCGAAGACGAGACGCCCGACTCGGCCACGGAGGGCCTCACAACGAAGCAACTCTCGGCGCTGTCTGTCGCGCACGCGGAAGGATACTACCGTCGGCCGCGCGCAGCATCTGCGTCCGAAATTGCCGCAAGTCTCGGCGTTTCTACGTCCGCGTTCGTTGAACTATTGCGCCGCGCGGAATCGAAAGCCATCGACCGATTCATCCAGCAAGCCCGCGACGTCAATCCCGCGCGCGTCGACGCGGCCCGCGCCCGCCGCATCGTCTCCGGCGGCAAGCCCCACGGGGACGCCTAACGACGTAAAACCCGGAATATTCCGGCCTCGGCTTCTATAGGACCCCCCGGCATGGTTATCTTGTGCGCACCGTACTGCTCTGTCACGACCGCTTCGGACCTCTGGAATCCAAGACCGCTGCATCCATCCTCCGTTATTCGACACGCCATGACGTCGTCGCGATCCTCGACCGGTCCAAGGTGGGAGCCACCGCCGAAGATTGGATCCCAGGCTCGCCACCCGACATCCCCGTCCTCGGAAACTTGACCGACGCCCTGGAGCTCAACGCTGAAACGCTCGTCCTAGGCGCCGCCCCGATGGGCGGAGGTTTCGACGAAGCGTGGCGCCCGGACGTCTGTCAGGCCTTGGAAGAGGGAATTCACGTGGAAAGTGGACTTCACACCTTCCTCAGTGAAGACGCGGAGTTCGCGGCAATCGCCGATCGCACGGGCGCCCGAATACTCGACGCGCGCAAACCCGTCAAGCCGCCGCGCATCGCCACGGGCACCGGCGCGGAAATCGGGAGCGTTGTTGTTCACACCATGGGCACCGATTGTTCAAGCGGCAAGATGACGACGGCCGTCGAGCTCGCACGCCACGCACGCCAGCGAGGGATCCATACCGCCTTTGCCGCCACGGGGCAGACCGGCATCCTCATCGGAGCCGACGCAGGAGCCCCCGTCGACCGTGTCGTTAGCGACTTCACCGCCGGCGCCGTGGAGGAGACCGTTTTGGAATGCGCCGCCACCGGAGCTGACCTAATCCTTGTCGAAGGCCAAGGCTCGATCGACCATTACGCCTATTCCGGCGTTACCCTGGCGCTACTGCATGGCTCCTACCCCGACCTCGTCATTCTTTGCCATCAAGCGGGCCGACGGAGCCTAGGCGAAAACAAAAACGGCGACGAGCACCCGCTGCAGGAGCTGCGGTGGCATGTCGAGACCATCGAACGCCTGTCGCAGCCGGTCCACCCTACGCGTGTCGTCGGCGTGGCGCTGGCAACTTTCCACCTTCCCGAAGCCGACGCGCGGCTCGCCATCCGGGATGTCGAGACGGCCACAGGCCTCGCATGCACCGACCCCGTCCGCTTCGGAGCCGGACGCCTGCTCGACGCGTGTCTAACGCACGCCGAGGGCACAGGCAAATCTGCCGTCAAAAACCTCCTTCCGGACCCGCTTTCCGCCCATGTGGCGACGCGAGGTGCGACTGCATGATCCGACGCACCCTGCCAATCGTGATTCTGCTTTCCGTGATCTTCGCAGGCTGCGTGACCAACGAACCGCCTGTTGATGACACGGAATCGAACCGAACCGCCTCGATGGTTGAACGCGCTGGCGTAGACGCGCTGCCGGCCCAACTGGCCGAGGTCGAACCCTTCGAAGCCGTCGCCCACGACGGCGCCGTACTCCGTGGGCACGTGTACCTGCCCGAGGGGCCCGGTCCGTTCGCCACCGTGCTAGAATTCAGTCCCTACTGGAACCACGGGGCAGGCCGCCCCAGCGACGGCCAAGCCGTCACCGTCGACGGTGGACGCGTCACGATGGCACCGAAGTGGCAGGCGATGTTCGATGCGGGTTTCGCTATCGCCCTAGTGAGTCTGCGCGGCTCAGGTACCAGCGACGGTTGCTTTAGTTACATCAACCTGCCTGTCGATGGTCAGGATGCCGCCGTCGTCATCAACGCCATCGCCGAGCAATCCTGGAGCAATGGCAATGTCGGCATGTACGGAATCAGTTATGCGGGCGCGTCCCAGATGGCCGCCGTCGCGCACGGTCCGCCTCCCGCACTCAAAGCGGTCGTGCCGAGTAGCGGCCACATCGACACGTGGAACCTCCTAGGCCGCTACGGCGTACCGGTCCGAATCGCACCGGCGCATCCGACCAGCCGGGACCTTCTGCAGGGCGCCGGCCTTGGCGGCGCCAGTGCAGGTTATCCTCCGACGCCCGAACACTATTGTCCGTCGACGCTGGAAGGCGAGGTTGCCTACCAGCAACTCGTCACTCGGGGTGACAAGGACGAATGGTTCCAGGCAAGGGACTTGCGCGCCCAACTCGCCGAGCAGTCCGTACCGATGTGGGCGACCAACGGACTCGCCTCTGGCGAAGGTCACATCCTTCAATTCGAGGGCCTCTGGGAGGTCATGCCGGATGAGCGGCGCCTGCTCATCGGGCAGTGGCCTCACGCGTTTCCCTCCGGAGACCACTTCGAATGGCCGGACGTCTTGGTGCCTTGGTTTGACCATTATCTGCGTGACGGACCGAAGACGGCGGCGACGGGTGTCGTCGAATACCAGGACGACACGGGTGCGTGGCACGAATCTACCCAGTGGCCGCCGGCCGGGGATGATGTGACGCTCCTGCTTTCGGACTACGATCTCGTATCCGAAGACGCGCCCCCCCAACCCTCCGACCGCCGGTTCCTCTCCAGTCCGGCAAACCCGGATCCATCCGCCTGCGAAGACGACCACGTCGCCTACGTGAGCCCACCGCTGGAGGAGACTGTTCTCATCGCCGGGAACTTCGAGGTCAATCTCACCATCACCAGCACCCACTCCGATGGAAACATCGCGGCGTTCCTCTACCACGCGGTCAATCAACCGGCGTGCGTAGGCTCCGGCGTCACGACTGGCTCCGGAAACGCCGTGGAAGTCCGGCGGGCCGTCTCCGACCTGTACCACCGAGGCCACCTGGAGCACGGTCGGGACTTCCCCGTCGGCTCGCCCGACGAGGTCGGATTGAAAAGTTACCCATTTGCCAGTCTCGTGCCCGCCGGCCACCGCCTGATCCTCAGCATCGGGGGCGGCGCCGCCGACGCCCTGCCAGATTCTGATGCACCCTTACTGACAATCCACACAGGCGACTCGGTCGAAGCGCGCCTTACGCTACGCGTCGTCGAAGGCAACCTGACGTTTGCCGACGATGGGGGCGACGTACTTCGATTCGGCCTACCGTTCACTACATACGAACCGGGTCCAGGGGACCACCACTCATGAACCGTCCAAGAACCACGTACCGTAACGCCAGCTACTTGGTCGCCGTGATGCTCGGCCTCATACTGCTTGCAGGCTGTACAGGCGGAGGAACCGACACCGGCCTCCAGACCAGCGACGGTTCCCTGGAACCGCCCGAGGCCGCACCTGAACCCACCGTCGGCGAATCGGAAGGGTCGATCGCCGGCGTCGTCACCGATGAAGACCTCCTGCCGCTGCCCGCCGTCCGCGTCACCATCGTCGAGACGCTCGACAACGCGGTTACTGACGCCTCCGGTGCCTTTACAATCAACTCAGTCGAACCCGGCACGTACCGTCTGGAGTTCTCGCGAACCGGCTACAATAGCGCTCTGCGGCCTGTCGACGTCACCGCCACCGAAGTGACGCGGATTCAGGTACAACTGCCCCAACTCGATGTGGCGCCGGAGCCGTATCACTGGTCTGTGGTCTTCACCGGCCACATCCAGTTCGGCCAGTGGCAGGTCCAATGGGCGCAGCACGTCGTCAACCAGACCACGCTCGACCAACTCCTGTGCGATCCGTGCTCGTTCATTCTTAATCTGCAGCCGAACGCCTCGGCCGGCCTGACCGAGGTCGATTTCACCCCGTCGGTGAACCTGCCCGTGGTCAATCACGCGGTCGGCATCGGAATCACCCGGCTGACGGCCACGCCCAGCTACATCCAGAGCGACACGTACGCGCCACGCGACCAGGTGCATTGGTCGGAAGAATCCATCGACACGGTCAACCAAATGGAAATGGTGCGCGTCCAACTCCACGGCCCCAACCCAGGCACCTACGGCCCCGGATTCGCCTTCGACCAACGGGTCGACATTTGGCAAACGTTCTTCCACTACCAGGATGTCCCAGACGCGTTCACCGCGTTGCCTCCGGCCTGAGCGGTTCTCCGCCGGCCGACGTCGCGTACGCGGCGGGCCGGTGTAGACCGGGGTAATTTCGAAAGTCCATCGGGGCTCGCCGCCTTCATGGGTTGGGTGCCCAGCTTAGTTCCGTGGACCCATGACGGCACCGCCAGGAAGGGAACCAAACGGCTGGGAGTGCCCAATGTCCTTCGAGACTACTGCCGGCTCGTGTTGATCGCGTGACGCCGCAGGGTCAAATCTTGACGTGCGACGCGTGACCCGCGTAGGGCTCATTCAGCGAAACCTGGCCTGAAGGGTTCCTCATCCGTGGCCGAATCAAGCGTCTGGTAGGGCCGTAAACCGTTGTGGCATCTCGCCGCCGTAGAATACCGTCAAGTGGTCCGAAAAGCGTTGATCGAGAAGCAGGGAAACGCCTGTCGAGGTTCGGTACGCCGAGTGGAAGGCCAAAACGGTGCACTCCTCTGGTACGCATTCAAGGTCGGTTTCCTCGGCCGTTACGTTGTCGAGTGCGGCGCGGGTGACGTTGCCGACGGCGGGCGATGTGCCTTGGGTGTAGAGAATCGGATCGCCGGTCACGGTGGCGTCGTCGCTGTTCTCCTTAATCATCCAGAGGACCTGGGCTTCTTGAGCGAAAACTTGGGACGGCTGCCACACGGTTTCCATCCAGAGCCCGGCGACGCCGTCGTACGGTGTCACGGCGAAGGTCGTGAGGTCTTGGTCCAGCGGATTCGGGCCGGCTACGAGCGTGACCCAATTGCATCCGAGATTCGCCGAATTGAATGGTGGGGGACCGGGACCTTGGTAGTTGACGGCGCAGGTCATTCGCGCGTCCTGAATCAGTGTTTCATGATAGGCGTCTTGGCCGCCCAACGCTTGGATCGCCAATCGGACGTCGCTGACTTCGCCGGCGATCACGGTGATGGCTTTGGAGGCGTTGCTGAAGCCGTCCGCGGACGCTTGAAGCGAATACGAGCCGGGGGCGACGTCGGAAAACGAGAACATGCCATCATGGCGCGTCTGCGTCAGGTCTCCGGCGTCCAAGGCGACGTGGGCGCCGGCCACCGGCAATAGGGACTCGTCGGTCACGATGCCTCGAATGGCCCCCGTGTCTGAGCTGTAGCTTACCGGCAGTTGGAGTGGGTCTCCATCAGACGTGGTGGGTTCGCTGGAGGGCGGGCCGAACGTACATCCGGCCACGATGATCGCAATTGCCAGCACCGCTACGAGGAGCGTCCTCGAGTGGATTGAACGGGGTCCTCGTTGTGTCATGATGTCCGTCTCCGTTTCCAATGGGCAAACGCGATTGGAAGCGCGAGTGCGACCAAGAGGGCGGGCGTTGCTAGTCCGGGACTGCTGCCGCCGGTCTCGGTCGGCGCCGAGTCGTTGCCAGCCTCGGGTGCGATGCCCGGTTGGACGAGGTACTTGTAGACGCGCACCTCGAGGTTGACGCCGTGGTACGCCGCGACTCCGACCGTCGTGGCGCCCTCTGGAACGGCGCAGACGTCATCCGCCGCGGGCGTAGCGCACCCTGATGCCTCGCGCCAGTAGTGGCCGCCATCGCTGTAAAAGTTCATGTCCACATCGTAGCCGAGGCCCACAGAGTCCGTGGTTTCGGTGCCGATGATGGTGCCTGCTTCTGGTGCCGGAAACTCGAACGAATCCGGATACAGCGGCACGTCGGACACCGGGTTCCTGTTGACGGTAAAATACGATGTGGCTGCGTGTCCTGCCGTAATCGTTCCTTCCGCGATCAGTTCACGGGTCGCGTTTTCTGGCGGTTCGTTCGGCTCGCCGATCCGCTTGCTGGGCCATGCCACCTTGAGGCATGCGTCGCTCGACTCGTTGCCGCCCAACTCCAAGGTGCAATGCTCGGCCTGTAGGACCGCATTGCGCGCCACGTCCGCGGATTCCGTGACCAGCGGCGCGGTCATGAGCGTTACGTCCCAGCCAGCGTAGTCGAGGTCTTCAAGGATTTGTTCGAACGTGGGCCCGCCGATGTAGCCCGGCGATCCAAGGAGAAACATCGGGGTCGCCGCCACGCCAATCGCGTGTCCGGTGGCGGACATCAACGCGCTCCCGGAGTCCTGGTTGATGACGGGCACGTTTGCCAGGTACCAGTTGGCGTAATCCGGGTTGTCGAGCGCGGACGGGGCGTTCTTGCCGTACACCCATTCTAGGTGACCCTCGC
Organism: uncultured Halobacteriales archaeon; assembly: GCA_964641035.1. Classification (GTDB taxonomy): domain Archaea; phylum Thermoplasmatota; class E2; order JACPAO01; family JACPAO01; genus CAZXJU01. The sequence continues at coordinate 11,486 of CAZXJU010000007.1, forward strand.
GGCTGCGCGTCGGTTCCGTCGACGACAACAAGAGCCCGTTTCCGTAATGGAGAACCGGTGTACCCGGCGTGAACTCGGTTTCAACGCCGACGGGCCCGCCCCATCGCCGCAACGCCGGGTCAAGCAGACCATGCTTGTCGTCATCAATCTCGATCAAAGCGAAATCGCGTTCAGCGTCATCCGGTAAGGATGCGTTGCTGGAATGGTAGACGACGGTGCCGATTTCGCCAATCTCGGGCACGACGACGCGGTCCCCCATGGCAACGCAGTGACCTGCCGTGCCAATGAACTTGCTGTCGTTGGCGTGGGATTCAAACGCGAAATTGAACGTGCAGTACGAGCCGGCGCTTTCGTGGATGCCACCAGGTTGAATGGGTTGCCAGTGGTGCGCCTGAGCGAGCGGCGCGGAAAGCGACAAGCCGAGGACCATAAGGACCAGGAAAGAAGCTGCAAAACGTAAGGTCCGCCGGTCCGTCGTGGGTACTTCAGAAGGGCCGGCACCGTTGGGCGATTCGCGACCAGGTTGATTTCGGGCCTCGCGGGCCCCCGCGGACAAGAGACCGTTTGAAATGGGGACGGTTCTCTTGTTTTTAGGTACCATTCTATGAGAAGACGGCTAGCGAGCGCATAAAACGTTTGTGTCCTCCGAGCTTAGGTGTCGGGTCAGAATTGGTTCGGGCGCCAGCAGTTCAGGTCGAAAGTTGCGCAGGACGCGGCCCCACGCCATCGCGTCCGGGTTTTCCGCGTGTGGATTACGATATCGGGACGTTGTTTGCGGACACTGCAACCCGGCTACCAGAAGCTTGATAACCTGTCGTCGCCGCTGGCAACCTCGATGGCAAGGTTTTCCGCACCGGTGTTGCTTGGCATTCTGTTGCTCGGTGTCGGCTTGGCCGGATGCGCTGGCGCTGGCACGGATTCACGGCCGGCCGACGTGGACGTGTACACGCCGACGTTCGACGAAGACACGGGTGCGGTCAGCGGACGGGTCACCGACGAAAGCCTGTTACCAATCGTGGAGGCGCGCGTCGTACTGGATGATGCGAAAACCACATTCACCGACGGCAACGGCTCGTTCGCGTTCGGATTTGTCGAGCCTGGAGCGCATAAATTGGTGGTGACCCACGACCGATACGAGACCGGGCTGGTGCAAATCGTCGTGGAGCGCGACGGAATCGCCGAGGCCCACCTAGTGCTCACGGAACTTCCGGCCACACGACCGCACCATGAAACCATGACGGGCGCCGGCATCCTCACCTGCCACGCAGGGTTCAGTGTGGCCGGGGAGCAAGGCGAGGAAATTTCGTGCAGCACCGACGGCGAATTATCGAATTACGTCCCCGTGTCGTACCAATTGGGCGCGATGGATAACGTGAGCAACGTGCTGGCGGAGACGACGTGGGAGGCGGCCCAGGCGACCGCAAATGGAATGCTGATTACGTGGTACATCGAGTACGACGACATCCTCAACCCTGTATTCCACTTGGGAACGGCGCACGGGGAAAGCCCGGTTGTTCACGTAATGAATCGGACGCTCTTTGAGCAGGCATTGGACGAACGCCAGGATCCGGCGTGCACGCAGGAAGATTGCACGATTACCGGTCGGCATAAGCCGTTCGGGTTGTACCCGGGAACGGGCGTCGTGGACATCGGGCTGATGATCGACCAGCACTTCGAGGAATACGTGACGGTGTTCTACAACCAGAATGTTCCCGCCGATTTCTCGGCGTTGCCGGACGCCTGAGATGACGGGCGCAGCGAGCGCGGACGCGACACGGATGCGTGAATTGCAATGACGATGAACCACGACGAGAGAATCGCCGGCCCGGCGTCCGGGGTGCGTGACGTGGCCCGCCAGGCGGGCGTCATGTTCGTGCTCGTGGCGATGCTGGTGGCGGGGTGCAGCGGCTCGCCGTCGCAGGCCGAAGGGAGGGAGGAAGCCGCCGAACCCTCTCCGATGGTCGTTTTCGATGCCGCAGGGCGGCTCCTCGATGGTGCCACGTGGCGCGGCGGGTCGATGATTCCAGTAGACCGGCAGTTGGAGCGGGCGGCTCGCGAGCCGACGCTCGGCGTCGACCCAGACGGCAACGTCTTCGTCGGCGTCTGGGACCAGGAAGACTACCTGGACGTTGAATCCTTAGACGATGATGAACTTGGCAAGGTCCTGTCGGTGTACGCTTCGTTTGACCAGGGCGCCACGTGGCGAAACGTGCGCGAGGCACCGCTGATCCTTGCTCAGATTCCGCCGACGACGTCGGACGCCTTTTTCGAGGTCGATCCGGTCACGGGCCGGCTGCTGGCCAACGATTGGACGTTTGGATGCAGCACCATGGCCATCTCCGATGACGATGGGGAGAGTTGGCTCCATTCGCCGTTGGGTTGCGGGCCCGGAATCGGCGCCATCGATCATCAATCGATTACGACCGGCGAGGCGCGCGTGTCGAGCCCCATTGCGTATCCGCGGATGGTGTACTATTGCGTCGCGAGCCAGTGTTCCGCGTCGATCGACGGCGGCCTCACGTTTGGGGCTCCCGTATCCGTCTTCTGTGAGACGGCAGGCGAATGCACGGGCGCAAACGGTCACGTGAAAACGGACGCCGACGGCCGGGTGATGCTCGGTGCCAGCCGAGGCGGCGTTCCCCATGTCGCCGTTTCAGAAGATGACGCGGAGACATGGCGGTCGGGCCCGGTCAACGACACGGTGGGGACGTACTACCACGACGTCGAGGTGGCCGCGGATTCCAATGGCACCATGTATGCGGTTTGGAACGCGGATGACGGGTTCGTCTACTATGCGACCAGCACGGATCACGGTCACTCGTGGGGCCCGGCGGTAAACGTTGTCCCGCCGGGCTTGACGGTGGCGAGCTTCCCGATGGTGGTCGCCGGCGGGCCGGGTGAATTCGCCGTCCTTTTCTTGGGCACGGACCATTCGAGGGCGTACGTGCCCGGGACCCATCCGAGCGAACGCATGGGCGACATGTACGGCGCCCGATGGCATTGGTATTTGACGGTCTCCATGAACGCGACGGGTGATTCGCCCGTCTTTGCGTCGGTTCCGTTGACGGGGCCGGATGATCCGGCGGCGGCGGATGCCTGCTGGCCCGGGTGGCGGCATTGCGAGGATGTGGGCGAGTTCGTGGATCTGGTCATCGGGCCGGACGGGCGTCCGTGGGCGTCCGTGTTTGACAGTTGCCGGGAGACGTGCGATCGGCTGGGTGGCAACGAAGCGCCCGGCGACGACCGGGGCAAGGTGTTGACGTTGTCTGAGGGTCCGGCGTTGAACGGATCATGGGAGCGGTTGGCGCCGCTTCCGTATGCTTCCTATCTGGAATAGGATCACCTGTCGGGTCATGGGCGACGACCGGACGGATACCGAGAGTTTGGCTACCGGTTCGGTTCGAATGGTCCAGGCGTAGCGTCCTTCAACCACGCTTGGCTACAGGGTAGGAGCACTAAGCCCGTAATTCGGCGCGGTTTACCCGTTCAATTTAGCGAGGGGCCCGAAAATTTAGGATGCCGGGATCGCCGAATACGACGCCGGATCGGCTGGGCGTTCCCAGTGGAAGACGGAGACGTACAGGTCGAGCGGGATTCCGAGGGAGGCGCCCAGGCCGAAGCAACCGAGGTCCCCGTTCGTAGGCGATGCGGCGCACACCGGCCCGAGGGTACCGTTGATGTCGTCCCGGTACATGCCCATGTACGTGATGAGGGCCGTCAGTTCGAAGGAAGTATTTGGATACTGGTAGTTCCCGTCGCTCGCGTATTCGCGTGCAATCTCGGGGTCCTGTGGAGCCGCGTCGACACGCAAGATGGAATTCCCGATCTCCATTGCCCAGCACGGGTTCGAATCGGTGCACGCGTAGTCGTCGTCGAGCCACAACAGCATATAATCGGATGTCTCCCAGGCCAGCTCGATGACGGCGTACCGCCACGAGCCGTTAATCGGGATTTCATGCACCGTGGTGGAGTCCGGACACACCTCCGAGAGCGGGGTTAGAACTAGGACGGCGGCCCCGTCGCACATGGTGTACGCAGATATGGGGATGAGCTCGGTCCAGGGCGTCCGAACGGGAAGGATTTCAAGCTTGAATTGGACGTCCAACGCCTGGCCTCCGATCAGGTTCACTTGGCGGGCCGTCGATTCGTACCCGAACGCGTCCACGCGCACTTGGTGCTGGCCGGCTGGCAGCGCTTCGAGTCGGAAGCGGCCGTCTCGATCGGTCGTGTTGGCCCATTGGTCGTCCACGGTTACGCGAGCACTGCCTACGGGTCGTAACTCTTCGTCGACGATTAGGCCCTGTAGGTCAGCCACGTCTCCGGCTGGTGAGTCCGAAGATTGGGTCGTCGCGTCGCCGGACAGGGTGTTGGGGTTGGTGCCGGAGCAGCCGGCGCCAAGGAGGGCGATGCAGACGAGGAGCGACAGGCACCACCGTTTCATGCGCTGCCCTCCGGGGCGGCCGAGTACTCGCTGGGGTCCGTTGGGCCTTGGACGTGGAAGATGGAGAGATAGAGTTCGAAGGAGAGCTGCGGCGTGGCACCGACCCCGTAGCAGCCGCGGTGGGATTGCTGTTCACAGAGGTCGCCGCCAACGTCTTCGATTTCCTGTTGGTACAGGCCGCCGTACTCGGCGTCGAACAGGAGCGACACGGAGCCCTCAGGATACGTGGTTTCGCCGTCGCTTGCGGTGGCGGCCGCCAGTTCCGCATGGTTCGGCGCCGCGTCCAAGCGAAGAGGAGCCTGGTTTACGTCGATGCCGAGGCACGGCGTGTCCTCGGTCGGGCAATAGGGGCCGGCGGCGGCCGAGAGGCGCATGGCTTCGGTCCCCTCCCAATCGAGTTCCCAGACTCCATATTTCCAGGAGTCGGTGAGGTTGTGTCGGAACTCCGCCTGGGGCCGGTCGGGACACGCGCCGCCCAATCCGTAATTGTTGAGTCCGTACGCCAGGGCGCACGAGTCGAAGCCTTCGTAGATGACCAATTCGATGTACGGGGACTTCACAATCTGGCGCTCCAATGTGACCTCGGCTCGTACGGCTTCATCGGCCGGCACATCGACCATCCGCTGGGTCGGGTAGTAGCCGAGCGCCTCCACCTTGATTGCATGCGTTCCGGCGTCGACGTTGGCGACCTCAGCGGTTCCGTTGGCATTCGTGAGGACCGGTCCCCAGTCGTCGACAAAGACGCGTGCCTGGGGAACCGGCCGATACTCGTCGTCCACGGCCGACACCAACAGCACGGGTCCCTGCGTCGCCGAAGATGCCGCATCGGCCGGCCCGGTCCCCGCCGGTGCCGCCGGGTCCGCGCATCCCGCCGCCAAGACCACGAGGGCGACGATCCCGGCGAGCACCCTCAACACGTGTTCGCCTCCGGGTGGATGAGAACGTCGTAGCGTCGCTCCCCGTCCTGGTCCTGGACCTCGACGGCCCCCAAGTCCCGCAGTCGCTGCAGGAGGCGGCTGACGTGCGGCTGCGAAACGCCCAGCCGTCGGCCGATCTCCCGCTGGCTCAACGCTGGATGGTCCAAGATTAGACTCAAGAGACGGTGGTACTGGTCGCGCTTGGCCAAATGGAGACGGACCTGCTCGCTCGGATTGGCGACCTCCTGGGGGAACAGCGCCTTGCGGCGGGCGATTGCCCGTCGCGACAGGAGGCCCTCCCGCGTGAGGATGCCGACATGGTAGTCCACCGCGCGTCGGGAGAGTCCGGTGCGGTCCACGACGTCGTGCACGGTGATGCCCGGGTCGTGGCGGACGCATTCGAGGATGCGTTGGCGCCGTGGATGCTCCGCGGCCTGCTTCTCGTCCAACCTTGAATAGAGGGCGAGTCCAGCAGGCGCCAATCGCCGGACCAACCTGACGACGGCTGCGACCGCCAATCCGGCGGCTCCGGCGACAATTCCGGCGGCGACGGCACTCTCCAATGCGTGCGGGGCCGTCGGAATCGTTAACCCTTCGACATCCCAGGCAATCCCTTCGAACGCAATCTGGTGGTCGGAGGGCGAGGACAGGGTCAACGCCCCGGTGGGTCGCAACGCGTCCAAGGTTCCGTTGGCGTGGATGGATCCCCACTGGGCCGTCCCGTGGCTCTTTGGGATGTTGATCGACGCTTCCAGCGTTGTCGAGGGCGTCCACAACCGCAGCGTAGTCGCGGAACTTGCCGCGCCATTGGCGTCTAGGATCATGGGTCGTTCACCGCGGGCGTCCAACACGCCGAACCGGAGGGTGTGTTCGATAATCCAAGGATGCGACGTGTTGGCCTTCTGCCTATGGCCAGCATCAAGGAGGAGTCCGACGGGGACGCGTTTGGCTTGGTCTTGTTCGAACACGATGTGCGCGTCCTGGAGAACGAGGAACGAGAGGGGAAGCTCGCCGTCACCTTGCAGTTGGCACTCGACGAAAAGCGGCGTGGCAGACGTCGGCGGGGTCAACCGGTCGACAACCGTCGGAGGGAGGAGGTCCCAGCCCCCCAGCTCGACGTACAGCGGTTCGAGGGCGACCGGCAACCCGCCGTCGCCCAGTAGCCCCGGCGCGGCGGAACAAGTGGAAAGGTTGGCGGTCGGCAGCCCGTGCGGAAGGTACGGGGTGACGCCAATCCACCGGGCGGCGTCGGACGTGGCCGTGTGCATGGTCGCACCCTCGATTTCGTACGACTCCACATGCCACGTAGCGTCGGTCAGGTTGGCGACGGGGCGATGCCGTGCATCCGTCTGCCACGACGTTTGGGCGACGTGCAGGACGGCACGGTCGATTTCAGCATGCGGGCGGAGAGGCGCGTCGTTGCCCCTGGCTGAGATTTCGAGGAGAGACGTTCCGACGTCGCGCCAATCGGCGCCTTCGGTGACGCGCACCGCCTCGTCGATGGAAAAGAGTCCGCTGAAAGGAGCCGCGGGCGCCGACCCGGAGGCGGAGGCAACGGGCGCCACCATCGTCACGACGGCGATCACCAAGACGGGACCGATCCAGCGTCCCATTATGCTTCGAGGCCACTTGGAGATATTTGAATCGATTGGGAGTGCGACGTATCACCAAGCATCGGCGTCGCGCCACGTCGGGACCTCAGCAGGTTCGAAGGCGCGGATCTGATGCGTCCTGTTCCCAATCGGCTTATGTGCGTCGCGTCCGGCTTGCGCTTCACGGCCAATATGAACGAGGATTCACGACGGTCAACGCCCTCCTACGTCGTCGTATTGGTCATGCTCTTCGTAACCGCCGGGTGCCTCGGAGCCGACCCGGGCGGCAACAACGACGACGTGGACGGAAACGGGACCGGCTTTGACCACACGCTGGTCGGCCGGCCCTCCCTCAACAATGCGGGCGGCCCCCTGGAGCCGCTCAATCTGGACGACGGCCATATGGCGGGACCACCGAATCAGATGGTGAGGCGTTGACCATGGCCGGGCACCCGCGTTCTACGAGCAAGGGCGCGATGACCTTCCTCATGGCGGCGGCGTTCTTCGTTTCCGGATGCTTCGCCGCCAGCCCTCCGGAACCCGATGAGGGGCAGGCGAACGACATGTCCGCGAGCCCGAACGAAGTCCCTTCATACGTGCCGGTCCTTCGGTGCGACGCGTCGGGTCCGCTGCAAGCGTGCAACGGCCGCATCACCGAGAACGCGTTCGCCAACGAAGTCGACCTCGCCATCGACCCGGACGACCCGGATCACATCGTCGTGGCGGCCAAGTCGCACAACAACCCCCGCGCCAACGTCCGGGCCGACAATGGCGCGATGCCGTGGGGCGACCTAATCACCATCCACGCGGTGACCTTCGACGGCGGCACGACCTGGGACTGGGGTTATCTCCAGCTGGACGAAAGGTCCCTCACCGCCGGCGCCTTGTCCGGTGAAAGCGCGTCCTCCTACGAGAGCGACCCGTCCGTCGCGTTCGCGCCCGACGGCCGGCCGGTACTTACGACGCTGTTCGTCCCACCAGACGAAAGCCAGACCGAAAAATGGGGCGTCTCGGCCTACCGCAGCGACGACGGCGGACGGACGTTCGAGCCGCTTCGGGCCCCGTTCGAGGGCGACTCGGACAAACCCTGGGTGACCGTGGACCGGGACCACAACCGGTCGTACGTCGTCGTCAGCGGTGCCCCCAACAGAGACCCCGACGCCCACGGCGCCCATGTCGTCGTAAGCCAAGACGGAGGCACCACGTGGCAGGCGCCCGTTTTGGCGTGCGATCAGTGCCGCACGCCATACATCGAGGTCGGCCCGGACGGAGAGATTTACGTCGTGGGCATGCAGCCCGAATTCGACACCAACCAGACGGGCGGTGGTTTCAACGTGACGAACCGCATCGTGGTGACGCGAAGCGACGACTTTGGAGCGACTTGGGCCGAACCCAGCCGCCTCGGCCAGTACGCGGGCTTTCATTTCCACGGCGTCTACGGCCGGCCGTATCGTACATCCAATCTTGCGGCCATCGCCGTCGCCGACGGGCCCGGATTCAACCGCGGGGACGTCTACGTGGCCTACGCAACGCATCCTGAGGGAACGCCGTTCGTCCCCTGCCCGCCTGGCTCCACGCCCGTCTATCCGTGTCCGTACGGTGCCCCCATTTGGGATGTCTTCGTGACGAAGAGCGAAGACGGCGGTCGGACTTGGTCGGATCCGGTTCGGATAAACGATGATGGTCTCTTCGGCACAGCCCAGTTTTCGCCCATGATTGGGGCCGATCCGTTCGGCGGCGTCCACGTTGCCTGGTTCGACAATCGGGCGGACGCGACAGGGGAACTGGTCGATGTTTTCTATTCGTTTAGCGCGGACGGAGAACGGTGGAGCCAGAATGTCCAGATTACCGACCAGCCGTTTGCCCCAGGCCGTTCGGTTCACGACTACCTTGGCATCGAGGCGTCAGAACGAGAGGTGCTGGTCGTCTGGCCGGATACCCGGTACGGCATCAACGACCTCTTCTATGCCGTTTTGGAGTTCGAAGCTGCTTGACGCCGGCTTCGGCCAGTGCGGGTAAGCGTCTGAGGTGGTACCGAGATGACCGCTACGCTGAGCGCTTGCTCGGCATCGGTTGTGATATTAGCGCTAATATCGGGGCCCGTACCGCTACAGTGCCGGGGACTCGGGTTCGAATCCCCGCGAGCCCGTCGAACCTTAGCGCTACGTCGTCGACATGGAAGCAGAGGATGGCGGAAACCCGCTTGTCTTTATATGGGAGAAGCGCCCATGATTCATCGATGACTCGTAGGTCGCCATCCGCCCGAAAGCGCAAGGCCGTTCAGCCTCGTCGCTCGACGCTTTCCGCGCAGGAGAGGAAGTTCCTCAGGCGGTTGGGGCCGATCGTCGTCAAGCGGCTTGTGTAATCGTCGCCGACTGTGGCCTGGAGCCAGGCCTTCGTTGTCTTCCGGTGATTATGCGCTGCCGAGTTCTTCGGCCAATCGAACGTGCCGCGGCGCCCAATCCATTTTTTGCTCCAATCGACCCAGTTTGACAGGTCGGTCGCCATCCGTTCCTCGTCCCCGTCGAACGGAATCTCGATTCCTTCCGCGTCGAGCAAGGCGCCGACGAACAGCGTCGTAGTCCGATGGTTGCCGTCGCCAAGGCATTGCTCCCATGTGGGCACGTGAACCAGGGTTTCGACGTATGCCGCTCCGGTTTGGTCGGCGTCGAGAAGCCGTCGGATTACGCCTTCGATGCATTCCAATCGCGGTGGATAGTTTTCGTGGAACTCCGCATCGACTTCGCGTGCGGTCTGCTTCACACGTTCGAAATAATCCAAGAACTTGTCGCGGCCCTTACCGATGCAGCGACCAGCAACCACGATGACCTATCGCGCATGGCGGCTTTAGGCCTGACGTCCGCCGGTCAGGCCCACAGGCCAAAGGTCGACCAGCCGGGACGATGGGTTCGCCGTCCCGTGCGTGTTTGGGCGCCAGCAGCAAGACGTTCATGAATGCGCGGAGAAAACTTCCCGGAATTCCTCCGCGGCTTTTCGTCCCAGGTGCGTCTCGGAGATCTCGCTCAGTTCCTCGATGACCGTCAAGGCGCGGCGGCCTTTCGGGCTCAACGCGTACGCCACCGGCCTGCGGGAGCCTTCGGGCGGAAGCCCTTTGGCCACGACCAGCCCGGCGTCGCGAAGTTTGTCGAGGGAGCGGTCGACCTGCGGGGGCGACAGGCCGGTCCGGCGTTGCAGCTCGTTGAAACGAGCGGCTCCGGCCGCCAGCCCGGCCAGCACGTGCAGCTGGTTGTGATCGCCGATCAGCCCCTGCAACATACTACCGACTTGTTAGTGATTTGGGGATTTAAGGATGCCGGCGTCGAATGGGCCGCCGATTTCTCACGCCGTAGCGCTACGGCGGCCGATCGAGGCCCTTTGACGGGAGCGCCCGCGCTTGGTCGCCACCCAGCCGGAAAACGCTTTAACGCGGCCGGGAGGTTTGGATGGCGTGGTGCTTGCGGGGTCGGGCTGGAACCGGGACACGTTCTTCGGGATTCTTACCGCCGCCGTCTTGATGGCGGCCATGGCCGGGGTGTTCCTCTACGAGCGGGCACAGTTCGAGACCTACGAGGTTACGTGGGCCGTGGAGGAGGCCGGGTCCACGGAGGCCATGGGCGGGAACCTGGACCAGGGTGGTTCGGAGACGCACACCGTCACCCTCTCGGCCGCCGACCTCCCGGGGGACCGGGTCCTGGCCCAGGTTCGAGCCACGGTGACGTGGTCCGACGACACCGGCAACCCGGACACGTTCTCCGTCACGATCGATGGTCCAGAGGACCAGCGCGGAGGCCCCACGAGCTCCGACGGCGGCTCCGTCAGTGCGCGGGCGACCGTCATCACGGAACCGGAGGCCACGACAGCCACCGCCAGAAGCGCCGAAGACGCCGCCGCCGCGGCCGCTGCATCCTTGGATTCCGGCCAGGGGCTGGGCGAATGGGCGGTGACCGTCGAGCTCACCGACGCCCCGGGCGAGCCGGACGACGACAACCCCCTCACCGACGAGCAGGCCGACGGGTCCAACCGCTACACGCTGACCATCGCCTGGGAAGTCTGGGAGCCGGACGTGCAGGGGTGATTGCCGTCAGCGGCGTGGGCGCAGGCGGTCGCACCCGGGCGAGGCCCGAGCCGGCATGGGGTCGAGGCGCAAACCTGACGTTCTTGGGGCATATCCAACGCACGAACTCCATGCCGCCCGGGCTCGACCCGGGCGCCTGGGTAGGCCCCGTGGGGGTGGCCCTGCCGTGTCCTTGACGTGGAACCTGTTGGCGCGCATCGAGGCCGGCGTGCTCGACGCCTTGGGGAGTGGTAGCTGATCGCCGACCCGCTGTGGACCCCCTTGGCCCTGCCCGGCGTGGTCGCGTGGGCACTGTGTTGGATCGCCGCGGCCGCAATCTACCTCGCGTCGCCGCGGTCCACGACCAACCGTCTTTTGGCTCTCGCGCTCCTCGTCGAAGGCGCTCACATTGGGGCGTACAACGCGCTGCGCCTCCTGGTCGCCACCCAGCCGTTGAACGCGTCGGCGGCTCGCGCCGTCGAATGGGCGTTCCTGACCCCCGCCGCGCTGTTGTACCTGGCCTTCCTGAGCACCGTGCAGTGCCCGCTGACCCGGCCTTTGGACCGGCCGGTCTTCCGGAAGGTCCTCGTCGTGCTGGCCGGGGCTTGGATCCTCGCCTGGCCGTTGCTCTCTCCCCGCTTGCTGCAGGCCGCGGTCCTCCCGCGCGACGTCCCCGGGCTCGGAGACGGCCTCTGGTTCATCGGGGACCGGCCGATCTCGGATGGGGTCAACGGGCTCTACATGGTCGTGCTGCTGTTCGGGTTCGCGGTGGCGTGGTCCGCGTATCGCGCCACGCGCGAGGGGACTGCGAGCCGCTCCCGGGCGCGGGCCTACCTGCGCGCGTTCGGCCTGCGCGACGCCGTGGCCGTCTCCGCCTACGTGATATTCAGCACGTCCCATTTCGTCGACTGGCCCTTTTGGGCCGGGGTCTGGGCGAGTCTGGCCCCGCCGATCGTCGCCATCGTCTTCGTGCTTCTGCTCGGCTACGGCATCCTGAAGACCCAGCTGTTCGACATCGACCTGAAGGTCAAGTGGACGCTGGAGAAGGGCACCGTCGCCGCCGTCTTCGTCGCCGTGTTCTTCGTCGTCAGCGAGGGGGCGCAGGTCCTTTTCGCCGGATTCGCCGAGAGCGAGATCCTCGGCGTGCTCGCAGCCGGCGCGCTGGTGTTCATCCTGTCGCCGCTGCAGCGGCTGGCCGGCAGGCTCGGCGACGTCGCGATGCCCGGCGTGGAGGACACGGAGGCCTACCGTCAGGAGCGAAAACGCGAGGTCTACCAAGCCAGCGTGGAGGAGCTGCTCGCCGACGGGAAGATCACAACCAAGGAGCGCCGGATGCTCGGCCGGTTGCAGGATGAACTCGGCTTGCAGGGCGGCGAGGCAAGCCGGATCGAGGCAGACGTGCGGGAAGCTGTGGGCGGTGAGGCCGCGTGACCCAGGGCGTCGGACCCGGCGAAATCTTGGGCCTCATGGTCGGCGCCTGCGTGAATGAGTCGGCTGGATAGAGTCGTCGCCGGGCTAGTCGGGTAGATGCGCAACGACGTCTCGCGTGCCCCGGAGGAAGTCTTGGAGGCCGGGACGGAACCGGTACGCTGGCTCCGCCGGATCGGTGCGCGCGCGTCTCGCTCTGCCGCGAGCCGGGTACACGCGTACGTTTTCTCGCATGGATGCAATTCACTCGTCCGCGGTCGATAAGCGCTTCGTCAAATGGCACGTAACTCCCGTCGCTCCGGTCCCGCCCGATCGGACGAGTCGTTGGCCGCCGTCTGGAAGCCCTACGGGCCTTCCTGGCGTGGCCGATGGATTCCCTATGAGCGGCGTACCCAATCCTATGCCACGATGATGGGCCTGCCCGTGGCATGGACGTGTTTGTTGCGTCCGACGTCCTCGACGCGAAGTAGGCCGGCGTCCGTCAAGAGGTGGATGTCGCGGCTGACGGCTGCGGGGTCGCGCCCGAGGGCGTCGGCGAGGCCGCGGATGCTGGTCGCGGGTCCGTGGTCTTCGAGGTAGACGATGATGCGTCGGCGTTCGTGCGTCAAGATGCGGGATGCCATGTCGCCGCGCAGGGGAAAGGCGACGAAGTCGCTTGGGAAGGCGTCGGGGTC
>CAZXJU010000008.1:0-23343 GCA_964641035.1 uncultured Halobacteriales archaeon
CCGTGATGTCGTCCTCGGCGGTGCGTTCCAGCCGGATGACGCCGGCGTCCTTCATGGCGCTCCATTCCTTGGTGGCGGGCTGGCCGTCGTCGCTGACGCGCCGGTCCACGACGAGCTGGGCGAACATCAGCGTCAAGTCCGCGGGCAACCCGTCGCCGTCCTCGTCGGGGCCGAAGTCGTACCCCATCGGGATCAACGGCACCGCGATGACGCTGCGGATCGGGGTGTTCGCGTCCGAGTCGTCGCCGAGCGTCGCCGCCCCGTTCGGGGAGTCCAGCCAGACGCGCTCCGTCTCGTCGGACGGCGTCAACTGCGCCTTGTCATCCGAGTCGTGCGTGTTGATGTACAGTCGGCTGTACACCAGGTCCACGTACTCCGGAAGCAGGTCGTCGTCGGCGTCCGGACCCACGACGACGCTCGTCGGGATCAACGCCTCCTGATGGACCAGCGGCGCCACGAAGTCACCCGACTCCGTACAATAACCGCCGATGTCCCGACCGGCGTTGTTCTTCGTCCGGTCGTTCAGGTCGTTCAACAGGTCCGCCGTGAGCGCTCGGTCGCACAAGTGCGACTCGATCGCATCCGGCACGAGGTCCCCGTCGCTGTCGGCCCCGCCGAGCAACTCGCCGCCTCCGAGCGTGCCTGGACCGTCCGTCGTCAGGCTCACACGGTTCTCGGCTCCCATACATCCGGCAAGCATGACGCTCGCCACCAACCAACTCGCGATTATCGCGGCTGTTTGCCTCATCGCTCTCACCTGAGCCTCGGACGCCCGTTCAGAATTAGGCGGTTGGGTCTGTGGAATCCACGCCGAACGCCCGCCCTTCACTATAAAAGCGGCCTCCTGGTCGGCGAATGGACCCCGGCCCAAAAGGTACATAGGCCACGCGCGCCTGGTTCCGCCCCAAGGAGTCACACCATGCCATACGCAATGACGGTCCGCACGGACGCCCCCCTTTCCGAGGTCGAAGAACGGGTCCGAAACGCGTTGGCCGAACAGGGCTTCGGCATCCTCACCGAGATCGACGTCCAGGCGACGCTCAAGAAGAAGCTGGACGTTACACGGCCTCCGATGCGCATCCTTGGCGCCTGCAACCCCGCCTTGGCGCACCGGGCGCTCGAAGCCGAACCCGAGGTCAGCGTGCTCCTGCCGTGCAACGTCACGGTCTACGAAGAGGACGGGCAATCGGTCGTCAGCGCCATGAAACCCACGGCCGCCCTGACCTTCGTGCAAGACCCGAAGGTCTCCCAGGTGGCCCAAGAGGCGGAACGGCTGCTGCGCGCCGCGTTGGAGGAAGCGGTGCCGGACGCAACCATCGAAGTGTCGGCGGGAGAGACCGCGTGACGCGCCGGGAGACGCCTGAGGAGGCCGTACCGGACAAACCGGACGACCGGCCCAGCTTCGACGAGATCTTCATGGACATCTGCCACCTCGTCGCACGGCGCACCACCTGCCCGCGCCGCGGCGTCGGCGCCGTCATCGCCAAGGAGAAACACGTGCTGACCACCGGGTACAACGGCGCGCCCAAGGGCTTCCCGCACCCGCTGGAGGACGGATGCATCCGAGACCGCCTGGACATCCCGTCGGGGGAACTGGCCGACGTCTGCCCGTGCCTGCACGCCGAGCAGAACGCGATCCTGCAGGCGGCGCTGTTCGGCGTGAGCGTCAAGGACTCCACCCTCTACTGCACAACGCAGCCATGCACCCAGTGCGCGCGCATGATTGTCAACGCCGGCATCGGCAAGGTCGTCTTCGAGATCGAGTACGCCGACCCGCTGTCGATCGGCCTGCTGACCACGGGCGGCGTGGAACTCTGGAAGTGGGACTCGGAGGCCCGCCGGACCGCCCGGTATGAGAACACGAACACGTGGGAGGAAGCGCAGGAGGCGTTCGCCCGTGACTACCTGGCACGCAAGGAGGGGGCGCCGGGCGCCCCGAACGCGGAGCTTAAGGCGAACCGGTGACCACGTAGTCCAGGAACTCCGCGACCTCTTGTTTGAACCCGGGCAACGAGCCCTCGTTTGTGAGCGTCGAGTCGGCCATGGCGATCGCCCGCGCGATCCCCCACCCCATCTCCCGCTCGTCGCGCACGCGTGCCTCCGACTCGTCGGACGGGTCGTCTTCCCGTCCGCGGCGGGTGAGCCGCCCCAACCGTTCTTCGGGGCTCGACGTGATCGCCACGAGGTAGAAGTCGTCGCCGAGCTCTTGGCGGAACCGCTCGACCTCCTCCCAGTTCCTGACACCGTCGACGACGACGAGTTCGGCGTCGGCGTGTGCCTGGCGGATCCGGTCGACGGTACGTGCGGCCCACGCGTCCATGCCGTCCGCCTTCCGGACGTCGGTGGCGACCCGGCCGACCGACGCGTCTTCCGAGCCGACGCCACGCCGCGCGACCTCCTCCCGGACAAGGTCGCCCATCACGATCACCGGGACGCCCCGCTCCTCGGCCACCGCGACGGCTTCGCTCTTTCCCGAGCCGGGCATCCCGGTGAAGGCGACGACGCGCACGCGCCGGCCATGCGGGCCTTGGGTTAAAAGCGGTGCGCGCCGGGCACGCTAGATCTCCCACGGGTCGGGGTCCTCGAGGATCCGCCATGCGGCCAATCGGCGTTGCGGCGACCGAAGCCAGTCCTCGCCGGAGAGGACGCGCACGTTGCGCTGTTGTGCCTCGGTCCATTTCGTGCCGCGAAGCAGGAATGCCACATCGTCACGGACCACGTCGGCGGCCGTGCGGGGCTCTTGACGGAGTTCGAGCCACCAGCGGCCGTCCTCCTCGTATGGGCCGCGCACCACGTCCGGGTGCGCGCGCCACTTGTCGCGGAACCGGTCGACGTGCTCCTCGCCGTCGGCCGGCGGGCCGCGGTGCCGCACCACCTCAGGAAGCCGGTCCGGCCGGGTGTCCCACGCGATGACGTACGACCGGCCCGCCTCGGCGACCCCGCTGCGGACCACGTCGAACCCCTTCTCGTTGAGGTGTCGTGCCACCTTGTTCAACACGCGCGCCAGGTGTGGCTCCTCCGCCTGCGCCCGCGTCGACGGCGGAGGCGCCTGGATCCCGGTCAGCGCGGCGTCGTCCAGCAGCGCGCGTACGATGTCGGGCCCGGGCGGGTCCGGTTCGTTTGGGAAGAAGAACGGCCAGTCCGGGTCGTCCCGGTAGGCGACGGCGGCCCGGTGGATCCGCGCGAGCGTCTCGGGGACGACGGCGGCCGCCGCGTTGCGTTCCGGGTCGACCGGGTCGACGAAGACGAGGCAGCCGCCGAGGTCGGTCTGCTCGCCCTCGAGGGCCAGCTCGACCCGGTCGCCCCAATGCGCGGCCGCCTCCAGCACGCCGTCGAACGAATCGAAGCGCAGCACGAGCAGTTCGGTGAGATAGCCGCTTACGCCGCCGACGGCCGTCTCCGCACCGTACGCCCGGATCCCCTGGAGGAACCGTTTCAAGAGCCGCACCTCATCCCGTTGGTCGTCCGCCAAGTGCTCTTTGACGTACTCCGTGTGGAAGGGGGTCCGATCGACGGCGCTCTGGCGGCCGCACGGGTCCTGGATCTTGTACGCCGGCACGACGTCGAAGGCGAACCCGGCATACTGGCCGTGCACGTACGGGTGTTCGGCGTAGCGTTCCTCCTTCTTGGACAGGAACCGGCGCGCCAGTGCGAGCCCTTCGTCCTCCAGCCGTTGGCGGCTCGTGTCCGGCGAGAACAGGACGAAGAGGTCTACATCGAGGGGTTCCGCGTGGGTGTTCTTGGCGAGACTTCCGACCAGGACCGGCTCGACGTCCACGCCGTCGTCGCGGGCCGACGCCTCGATCTTCGCGCCCAGTTCATCGGCGGCGTCGCGGGCCCGCCGCGTCGTCTCCGGTGTCGGCGTGATCTTCGCGAGCACGCGCGACCGGAGGTCCGACGGCGTCGTCACAGCTTGATCCTCCCCGCCGCCTCGTAGATGGGGCCTTGCGGGGTGAGGGTGCTTTTGAACACGACGAGCTCGTCGATGGCGAGGTCTCCGAATCGCTTGCCGCGGACCGCTTCGAGGATGCGTTTCGCATCGGACTTCCCTTGCTTGCCGCGCCGGCGCGCCAGCGTGATATGCGCGTGGAACGGCCGCTCCTCGCGGGACCACCCCATCTCGCTGGTCGCGTCCTCGATGGTGCCCGCGACCTGGTGGAGCAGGCCGTCGGGGTCCTCGAGGCCGGCCCAGACCACGTTCAGCTTGTTCCAGCCGGGGAATGCACCGACGTCCTGGATCGGCACTTCGAACGGCGGCGGGAGGGCGGCGGTGCGCAACGTCTCAAGAAGGCGAGGTACGCGGTCCTCGTTGACCTCCCCGAGGAACTTGTACGTGACATGCAGGTTTTCCGGGTCGACGACCTTGAGGTCCGCGTCGCTCTTCTCAAGGTCTTTCAACAGGGACCTGAGGCCGCTCGTCGCCGGGCAGGGTGTGCCGATGAAGATTCGCATCAGCCGACCTCCGTCAGGCGGGCCTGTTTCGTCACCTGCGCCATGGCCTGCATGCTGTATGTGTCGCGTACGAGGCCGGCGATCACGTGGTGGCTTGCGGTCGTGAGCGTCTCCCGGTCGTCCGGGTTTCGGTATTCGGGCCGGTAGGCGGGATCGTTGAACGGCAGTTTCAAGGGGGTGCCCGACAGGGCGCGTCGGGCCGCCTGGCGTTCCTCGCCTGTCACTTCCTCCAACCCGGGCCCGGGTGCGTAGCCGGCGCGCTTCAACTCTTCCCGGAAGACCGGTCGGTGGAAGAGGTCCACGAGCGTCTGGACGGTCAGGCGGACCGCGTCGGCGGGCGCGGCCGTCTGGCCGCTCCGTTCGCCGACGACCTCGTACAGGCTGCGCGTCGCACGTCCGGGACGCAGCCGGTAGGTCTTGGCGGGTGGGACCTCCCGCTCTTCCAGGTACCCCCCGTCGGCCAGTGCCTTCAGGTAGCCGGCGACGGCCAGCCGGTGCATCTTGATGCCTCGTTCCCGGAGCGCCTTTCCGACCTGGCTGATCGACGCGTGGCCGTCGCGCAGGATGTCGGTGACGACGTCGCGGAGGGTGACGCCTTCTTCGAACTCCTCGAACACGTAGCCCTGGTAACAATCCGGATAACGATTAAGGCTTGCGGCCGGGCCTCCTGCGATGCGGCCGGCGAACAATTTTAGGGGCCGCTCCTCCATCCCGTCGTGGGGTTTTGATGGGTGACGGCACGATTTCGAGCGCCCGACGACCGGATTGCGAGGCGCCAGTACGGCCCGCCGCGGGGACGGGGGTCGCCTAGGTGGTCGTGGATGTAGCGCTGCATCCTGCTCTCGTCCTTTGGAGCCTCGGCGCACTCGTCCAGGGCGTCCTCGCGGTCTGGATCTATCGGCTGGCTCCACAGGACTGGCGTCACCGCACCTTCAGCCTCTTCCTGGTCCTCAACGGCATCTGGGACGTGCTCGAAGGCCTTCAGATCTCCAGCGCGAACCTGGCCACCCAGCACCTCTTCTACCGGGTCGAGGTCCACGTCTCGTGGTGGACTACCCTCACCCTCCTCGCCTTCCTCGGGCACTACCCCCGGACCCGACGCTGGGCCGGAACACGTTGGGCCTTTGCCGCGCTCATGGCCGCTGCCGTGGGGAAATCCATCCTCATGGCGCTCTACCCGGACGCCGTCTCCACGGTACACGAGGGAACCATCCGGGCAGGGCCGCTGGCGCTCGTGAGGTTATGGTTCCCCCTGCTCGTCGTCGGCAGCGTCGTGCTCCTCCACCACGCATGGCGACGACGACCCGAGGTGCGGGATCACTCCTTGATCATCGTCGCGACCGCCCTCGTCGTGTACCCGCTCTGGACCTTTGGCAGGATCGTTTTCTCCAATGACGTCGCCCTGTCGCCACTTGCGGGTCCGACGACCGGATCCATCGTGGCGGTAGCCGCCACGTCGGCCTACCAGGCGGCCACGGCCGCGTCCCCCTTTGTGCTATTGGGCGCCCTGGGGCTCGCGTGGCGCTTGCCCCGCATGGGACCGCGGTTGGCCACGACCCTCGCCATCGTGGCGCTGGTCGTCGTGCTCGCAGGGTCGACCCCCTTGACATCGGGGCTCGCGTCCATCGTGTTCGCGGGCCTCACCGCCTACGCCTTGGCCCGCCACCGACTCTTCGACATCGACGTGAAGCTCCGGTGGGGCATCAGCAGGACCACGTTGGCCGCCGTCTTCATCGCCGTCTTCTTCATCGCATCGGAGGCGGCGCAAGAGTTCTTCGGCGAGACGCTCGGCTCCCAATACGTGGGCATCCTCGCTGCCGGCGCGCTCGTGTTCGTCATCGCGCCGTTGCAGCGGGTCGCCGACCGGGTGGCGGACAAGGCGATGCCAGGGGTAAAGGCGGTGGGCGAGATGACGGGAGAGGAGCGCGTCGAGGCCTACTGGCAGGCCGCGGTCACCGCCTGGGGTGACGGCGTCATCGACGTGCGCGAGCGCGCGTTGCTGGATCGCTTCCGGAAGAGCTTGGCGTTGAGCGAGGATGATGCGCATCGGATCGAGAGCAAGGCCGCGCAGGAGCAGGAGGGGGGTCGATGAAGTTCCCACCGTATTGTCACGGCCCGTCAGCGAGGTTGGACTGCATGCCGCCCTCGACGATGGCCGCGGTCGGCTTTCCTCGTGCGCTGGGGCGACGTCGGCGCCTCGGCCACCGCGATCCCTGAGGTTTGCTTCGAGGCGCCAGCCGGCCGCGTCGCCGGCCGCCGGGCAAACGTTCATGTGGCGCGCGCGGGGTCTGTGTGGACGAATGCGGAGTCACGTGTGGCTGGTGGTCATCCTCCTGGCGGCCGGGTGCGCTGCGGCCCCGGACGACGAGCCGGCGGAGCCCACGCCGTCGACGCCGGCTGCCGACGCGTCCTCGCCGGACCTCCCGGAGGGGGTCGGTTCGCTGGCGTGGCAGGCCGCATGGGACAACGAGTCCGGTCCGGCGGTGACGCCGCCCGAGCCGGGCGGGCCGTTCGTGCACGACGTGACGCTCGTGCTCGAAGGCGCAGGCGACGCGACGCGGCTGGCGGCCAACATCACGACGGAGGCGGAGACGATCCTCTCCTCGCGCGCCGTGCCCGGCGATTCCTGGCGCCTTCACGTGCTGCATCATCACCACGGTCTGACGCAGGACGAGGCGGATGCGCGCGCCGAGAGCCTCCATAACGAGTATTCCTTCTCAGACAACGGCACCCGGCTGGACATGTATGTCGACACGGCGGACGCGAGCGCCGCCTCGGCCGGGGCGCAGACCGAGATTTATCTCACGTTCGAGGTGCCGGCCGGCGCCGAACTCGCCTTGCACCTGGTCGACCATGGGGTGCCGGTCTCCGGCCCGATCCTCCAAGGGAGCCTCCGCGACGTGTGCTTCGCGAAGCTGAGCCTGCAGGCCGACGGCCATCCGGTCATCTTCGATTACGTGCCGACGTGCGCCGGTTCGTTGCGGTTGGCGAACCCGGGCGGCGATACGGAGGCGCGGTTGGACGATTCGGGCGACGTGGCGTTCCGCGGACGCGCGGTGAGCGCCGGCGGCGACGTGGAGGTGGATCTCGCCGGCGTCGAGTTCCATGAGGATGCCGTCGACCGGAAGGTGTTCGACACGCCGGGCTGGTCCGACGCGGCGGCCTCGTTGGAGGTCTCGGCGGACGCCGGCGGAGCCGTCCTGCGGCTCGTCGGGTGCGGCCAATGGGCCTGTCCGGGAGGTGCGTGAATGGCGGAGACGCCGCTGGACGACGTGGCGGAACGGTTGGACGCTGCGCTTGACCGGCCGGTGGAGCCGGGCACCGTCGACGAGGTCCTGATGCAGAAGGTGGCGGTGCCGTACAAGCTGATCCGGAAGTATTGCCGGGTCCAAGTGGAGGGCATCGAGAACCTTCCGGCCGCCGGGGCGGTGCTGGCATGCAACCATACCGGGTGGCTCGGTCTCGACTACGCGAATCTCGCGGTCGTCGTCCACGACAAGACCGGACGGTTCGTACGGGGCGTCGTGCACCCGGCGTGGTTCAAGAACGACACGATCGGGCGGTTTGCGTCGCGGCTGGGGTTGGCGCAGGCGAACAAGGACAACATCGTCCAGATGGCCGAGTCCGGGAAGCTGGTCGTGGTGTTCCCGGAGGCGGAGCACGGGGCGTTCAAGGACGCCCGGAAGGCGAAGTACAAGCTGATGGAGTTCAAGCGCGGGTTCGTCCGGGCGGCGATGGGCGCGCAGGTCCCCATCGTGCCGGTGGCCATCGTCGGGGGCGAAGAGGCCAACCCGTCGCTGGGGGAGTTGGAGTTGACGGACCGGTTGTTCCGGATTCCGTTGCCGCGTCCGGCGAACATCCTGCCGCGGCCGGTCAAATGGCGGATCAGCATCATGGAGCCGGTCCCGATGGACGAGTATCGGCCGGAGGACGCGTCGGAACCGGACGAAGTCTACCGATTGTGCGACGAGATCCGAGACGCGATCCAGGACGAGATCGACGTGCAACTCGAAAAGCGGGGCAGCGCCTACCTGTGAGGCCGGTCACGGGAGTTTCGGGTTGTCCCATCCGCCGGACGGCCCGCCGTAGTCCTTGGGCCCCGTCGGGCCGGTCTCGATCTCTTTTTCCCCGACGGACGGGTTGGGGTCGTAGCGCTTGCGGTCGTTGCTCTTGGCGTGCGTCGTCGGTTCGCTCCACGTGCCGGTGCCGGGTTGGCGGACCCGTTGTCCGTAGCCGACCCGGCTGTTGTCCCAGAGGATCTTCGTGAAGATGAGCGTCACGAGGAGGATCGTCGGGACGATGAGGACAAGCTGCACCGAGTATTCGCCCATCCCGAAGGGGTGGCGGACCCAGTTGTTCCAGACGTACGAGATGAGTACGATCGTGAAGCCGACCAGGAGGACGCTGACAACGAAGGAGAACAAGGCGGCCCGTAGTAGGCGGCTGAGCGAGAATTCTCGGCTCAGCGGCCGCGTCGTCAATGGCGCCATCGTCCGCTTCGAACCCCGGACACCATTTTAAGGTAACGGCGTGCCGTCACGCGGGCCGGCCACGGTGCCCTTGGCGCGTGGCCTTGCCGACGGGCATCATGACGTCGTTCTCGATCTGGTTGGCCTCTTCGAGGCTGAGCCCGATGCGGTCCCGCAGCCGGTCGAGGAGCATGCGTTCCTTGGCGGTGAGGCTGCCGTCGAGCCAGGCCAGTTCGGCTTGTTCGCGGTAGAGTTCGAGCCGTTCGTCGGATGTCATGTCGCTGATCGACCTGGCGCCCGGCATGGTGGCCTGGGCGACGCGGCTCGCCCACGTCTGCAACGGGTGCAGCGCGAAGAGGAGCATGCCGGCGGCGACGATGCCGAGCCCGACGGCGAACGGGTCGCCGCCGAGCCGGTCGCCGACGAGGGCGGCCGTCCCTTCGCTGACGACGAAGAAGACGGCCACGAAGATGGAGGCGAGCGTGGTCCGGCTAATCGCGATGCGGACCTTCAGGTCGATGTTGAACAGTTGGTGGCGGGCCAGCGAGTACGCGATCAGGCCGGCCAGCGTCGTGGTCAGGATCGCCGTGATGATGAAATTGGTGAACACGAACTGGGCGATTCGGTCCGGCCAGAGGAGGACGCTGCCGGCCATCGCCACGCCCGCCAGAAGCGGGAAGGGAAGGATCGTGACGAATCGCCGCACGGCCCGTCGCGTCGCGTCGTCGGCGTCGCGCGTGGCGCGCATGAGCCACACGGCCTGGGCGCCGACCAGAAGAGCCGGTGCGGCCCAGAGGATGTCGTCGAGGACCTCCACCCAAAGGCCCGTCTGGACCATGAATCCGTTGGAGATGCTGAACGTGAAAAGGAACCCGGACAGCTGCAACGGCACCAGCGCGAATCCCAGGGAGGCCAGGTACAGGGCGCGACGGCACGGCCCCTTCGGTGCGGCGACGAAATCGATGGCGAAGAGCAGGCCGATGCCGGCGTACGCCACGAAGCCCAAGGGCCAGAGGAGCGCCAGGAATCCGAAGAGACACGTCCCGGCGTCGCAGGCTACGAAGAAATCGCGATTGTAAACGTAGAGGCCCTCCGCCAGGGCCGCGGCGGCGAGGATCGCCCAGGGAATCCATGCGCGGCCGCCCCCTTGGCGCGGTACCGCGCCGCGGGCGTACCGGCGCCGGTAGGCGTACGCGAAGAAAAGCGCGGCGAACGGCGCGGCGATGATGAAGTAACTGCGGATGCGCGAGGGGAACGAGAGGGCGGTCGCGTCGAAAGCGATCATCCCGGTGACGCCGGCCAGGACGAACAGGAACAAAGAGAAGGCCTGGTGGACGCGGTTGCGGAAATCGAGCAGGAACACCCATAGGCCGACGGCGACCAGGAGGGTCGCGGCGACCAGCGAAGGCACGAACTGGCATCCGTCAATCCATGCTACACCCCCGCACGCCATGGTACAACAAGCGAACAAGCTCGTATTAGACGTTTAGTGTGCCGTATTGCGGATTCTGCTCAGAGCCGCGGTGCTATCCTGGGACCGTGGGCCGCGCCTCGGGCGGCTCTTCTTCCGTGGCGCGGGTGGCGACGACGATGCCGACGAGGATGACGGCGCCGCCGATCCACACGAGCGGCGCCGGGTCCTGGGCGAAGAGGATGAGGGCGAGGATTGCGCTGACCACGGGTTCGGCGAGGATGGCGGTGCTGACCACATGCGGTTGGACCCAGCGGAGGATGTAGTTGATGACGGTGTGCCCCAAAATCATAGGCAGCAGGGCGAAGAGGAAGAGCCAGAAGAACGCCTTGCTGGAGTACGGCCCGAGGCTCTGGCCGTTGGCCAGCACGAACGCGAAGAGGAAGATGGTGGACCACGCGTACACGAGGGTCGCATACGTGAAGATGCCCATGCGTTGGCGTAGTCGTCGGCCGGCCAGGAAGTAGCCGCTGGCGGCCAAGGCGGCGGCCAAGGCCAGGAAGTCGCCGATGAGCGCGTTGCCACCGAACCGCGTCTCGCCCAGGTCGCCCGAGACGAGGAGGACGCTGCCTAGGAACGCGATGAGGACGCCCCACCACACCGTAGGGTTGATCTTTTCCTTCAGGAGGAAGTGGGCGCCCAGAGGTACCCAGAGGGCTTCCGTGGTGACGAGTACGACGCTGGAGGCCACCGACGTGTAGAAGAGGCTCGTGATCCAGGTGGCAAAGTGGGCGGCCAAAAGGAATCCGATGCCGGCGAGCATCACGTGGTCCCGCAGTGTCAGGTCGATCTGTTCGTGCCGGGCCGCGTAGATCGCGGGCACCGCCAGCATCAGGGTGGCGAACAGGAGCCGGTAGAAGCTGATGACCAACGGCGGGACGTGCTCGTCCCGGGCGTACAGCACCAGGATCGCCGAGACGCTGACGCTCGCGATCGCGACGAAGAGCAGCGTGTACCGCGTCTTCACGCTGGGGTCGGCCACGGGCCGCCCAATCCGCCGGCGGCTAAAACGCGTTCGCCCGGCTCAGACGGGCACCGGCCGCGTGTCGGCGGCGCGCACGGGAATCCCGAAGACCGCCTCGAACGCGTCGAGCACGGCGTGCTTGACCTGGTCGAGGCGATGGCGGTGACCGTCGACGGCGGCCATGCTGGTCATGACGCCCGCGTTGAATCCGCACGGGTTGATCGCCTGGAACCGCGAAAGGTCCGTCGTGACGTTGAGGGCGAACCCGTGGAAACTCACGCCTTTGCGCACCGCGACACCGATCGATGCGATCTTCCGGTCGTCGACCCAGACGCCCGTCTTTCGGGCCACGGCACGCGCGCTGATGCCGAAGGCGGCCAGCGTCCTGACGAGCGTCGCCTCGAGGTTGCGAAGGTAGGAGTGGATCCCGAGTCCGCGGTCCGCCAGGCGCAGAAGCGGGTACCCGACGAGTTGGCCGGGTCCGTGATACGTGGCGTCGCCGCCGCGTTCCACCTCGACGGTCGGCATCTCCCGCGACAGGACGTTCTCCTTTTTCGTGGCACGGCCGAGCGTTATCACGTCGTCATGCTCGACGAGCACCAGGCGCTCCTGCGCGCCGTCGGCGATCTCGTCGGCCCACGTCTTCTGGAGGTCCCAGACGTCGGCGTACGACCGGCGTCCGAGGTCGGTGATTAGGATTCCGTCTGACGTCACGCCGTCTTCACTTCCTTCTTCCGTTTGGGCTTCGCGAGATGGATGGCCATGCCGTGCGCATCCTCGGCCGCCTCCATCACCGCCTCCCCCAACGTAGGGTGTGGGTGCACGGTGAGGCTTAAGTCTTCCGCCGTCGCGCCCATCTCGAGCGCGAGGGCCGCCTCGCTGATCAAATCACTAGCTTCCGGCCCGATGATGTGGATCCCCAACAGCAGACCGGTCTTCGCGTCGCTGATTACCTTCACGAAGCCGTCCGTCTCGAGCGTCGTCATCGCACGACCCGAGGCGGCGAACGGGAACCGGCCGACGTCCACCTCGTAGCCTTCCTTCTTGGCCTCCTCCTCGGTCAGACCGGCCGACGCGATCTCCGGGTCGGTGAAGATGACGCCGGGGATCGTCGCGAAATCGCGCGCCGACGGCTTGCCGGCGATCGCTTCGGCCGCGACGACACCTTCCTTGCTCGCCTTGTGGGCAAGCTGCGGCATGCCGACCAGGTCGCCGACGGCGTGGATGTGCTTGACGTTCGTGCGGCACTGCTGGTCCACCTCGAGGTAGCCTTTCTCGTGGACCTTGACGCCCGCCGCGTCCAGGCCGAGGCCCTTGACGTTGGCGCGCCGCCCGACGGCGACCAGGCACACGTCGGCTTCGACCGTCTCGGTCTTGCCGTCGTCCTCGTAGCTGACCTTGACGCCGCCTTTGCCGGTCTTGGCCTCCTTGGCCTTGACGCCCAAGCGGACGTCGATGTCCTTCTTCTTGAGGAGTCTCCCCATTGCCTTGGCGACCTCGGCGTCCGTGCCGGGAAGCACCTGGTCCATGAGTTCGAGGACGGTGACCTTGGTGCCGAAGTTCGCGTAGAGGCAGCCGATCTCGAGTCCGATGACGCCGGCGCCGATGATCACCATCGATTCGGGCAGCTTCGGCAGTTCCAACGCCTCGGTGGAGCTGATGATCTTCTTGCCGTCGAACGCGAAGCCAGGCAGTTCGATGGGGTGGCTGCCGGTCGCCAAGATCGCGTTCTTGAACTTCACCTTCTCCTTCTTTCCCTTCTCGGTGGTGATCTCCGCCTCGTTGGATCCGGTGAGCTTCGCCTCGCCCATCAGGACGTCCGCGCCGTTGGCCTTCAACAGCTGGCCGACGCCCTTGGTCAGCTTGTCGACGACTTCGCCGCGCCATTCCACGACGCGCTTCCAGTCGACCTTCACCTTCTCCGCCTTGATCCCGATGTCTTCCAGGTCCGTCAGCTTCCGGAACGACTTGGAGGCCGCGATTAGCGCCTTCGACGGGATGCAGCCGACGTTGAGGCAGACGCCGCCGAGGAACTCCTTGTCCACGACGAGCGTCTTGAGATCGAGCTGTGCGGCACGGATGCCGGCCACGTAGCCGCCAGGGCCGGCGCCGACGACGAGGACGTCCACTTCCTTCATGAGAAAACCCGTATCCGCCCCAAGATGCGGGTCCGCTAAAAGGGTAATGGTGACCGGTCCGCGACCGGCAAACGTTATGCGCGGGCCGCCAATGCGCGACCGATGAGCAACGGCGGCCCCGGCAAGAAGCGCAGCCCAGGAATCGACATCCTCCTCTTCGTCGTCACCCTGGGGGTCTACTGGTTCGTCTGGAACTACAAGGCGTTCACCGAGTTCGGCGAGCACCGCGGCAAGGACCTGAAGGCCGGGACGTGGATCCCCATCCTGGCCGTCCTGTGGGTCGTGACGATCGCCGTCTTCACCTACAGCGTCGCGACGGCACCCGAGGTCGCCGCCGACGCCGGCATCGAGGAGTCCTTCCAGACGAACCTCGACGATTATCTGCGTCCGGCCGTGCTCGCCGGCACCATCCTCAGCGTCCTCTACTACGTGCTCCAACTCGTGTACCACAAACCGGCGACCGAAGCCGTCCAGGAGGCCGCCAAGGAGCATGCGCTGACCAAGAGCGCGAACCCGACGCTGGCCGTCCTGTTCAACGTCTTTTTCGCCGCCGGGCAAGCCATCCCCATCGTCGGCGGGCTGCTTGGCCTGGCCGCCGTCATCATCGCGATCGTGTGGGTCGTCCAGGTGCAGAACGTCCTCAACGAGTACTGGGACCGGGCCGCCTACCAGTATCCGGCCCAGCAGCCGACGTACGGTGCGGCGCCCCGTGCGCAGTCCGCCGGAGGGTCGTACGCGCAGCCGACCGGCGGGCAGCCGCAGCCGCCGCAGAGCGGCTCGCCTTCGCAACCACAGCAACCGCCGGCCCAAGGCGCGCCGCCCGCCCCGGGACAGCAACCCGCCGCGCCGACGCACGAAAAGACGTTCGCCTGCCCCAACTGCCGCACCCACGTCACCGTCAACTACACGCCCGGCACGCCGACGCCGGTCCAATGCCACCAATGCGGCCAGCGTGGCAACATCAAGTGAAGGTTACCGGGGATTCTAGTAACCGGCCGTCGGTCGCCTCTTGGAGAGCCACCGCATGACCGACGACTTCCCGGCACCCGAAGAAGGCTTCGTAGTCACCCACTTCCTGACCGTCGACGATGTGGAACGGTCCCGGAAGTTCTACGAGGACGTCCTGGGCGGCAAGGCCGTCATGGAAGGCGAACCGACGATCCTCAAGGTCGCCAACTCGTGGGTCATCGTCAACGTAGGCGGCGGCCCCACCAAGGACAAGCCCGACGTCGTTCTCGAACCGCCTTCGGACCCGAAGAAGGTCAGCAGCTTCCTCAACATCCGCGTCGCGGACATCCAGGAAGTCTACGACGACTGGTCGTCCAAAGGCGCCGAATTCCTCACCGAACCCAAAGATATGGGTCCGGAGTTCCGCTGCTACATGCGCGACCCGGACGGCTACCTCATCGAAGTGGGCCAAATCAAGCAGCGGCCCCACGGCGCCTGATCACGCCGTCTCAAGCAGCAACAGTTTCGGGTCTTCCAGGAACCGGATGACCGTCTGCGCGAACTCCGCGCCGTACGCACCGTCGACGATGCCGTGGTCGAAGGTGAACGACAGGTTCATGACCTTGCCCGGCACGACCTCGCCGTCCTTGACGACCGGCTTGTCCTTGATCGCGTGGACGCCCATGATCGCGACCTCCGGCTGGTTGATGATCGGGGTGGCCAACAGGCCGCCGATCTTGCCCAAGCTCGTGATGGTGAACGTCGAACCGGTCAACTCGTCGCGCGACGCCTTGCCCTGACGCGTCTTCTCGCTCAGCTCGCCCATCTCCTGGGCGATCTGGAAGACGCTCTTGCGGTCCGCGTCCTTGACGACGGGGACGATGAGCCCTTGGTCGGTCGCGACCGCGATGCCGACGTGGTACTCGTCCAAGAGTTCGACGACGCCTTCGTCCTCGTTCAGACGGCTGTTGACCAACGGATGGGCCTTGAGGCCCGCGACGACCGCCTTCACGATGAACGGCAGGAACGTCAGCGGGATGCCGCGCTGGTCCGCCAATGGCTTGGCCGAGCTTCGCAAGGCGACCAGCTCGGTCGCGTCGACCTCTTCCACGTACGTGAAATGCGAAGCCTTGTCCTTGGACGCCCGCATCGCCTCGCTGATTTTCCTGCGGAGGCCGCGGAACGGGATGGTCTGGCCCGGCTCGTAATCCGGGCTCGTCCACCCGGCCGTCTTCGGCTCGGTGATCGGCCGCGGCGCCGTCCGCGTCGTCGCGGCCGGCGGGGCCGTCTCGGGCGTCGGACCTTCGCGCCGTTCGAGGAACGATTCCAGGTCGTCGTGGACGATCCGGCCCATCGGCCCGGAGCCTTTGACGTTCTTGAGTTCGATGTCCATCTCGCGGGCGCGCCGCCGCACCGCCGGCGCCGCAATCGGCTTGCCGGCCGGATGTTCGACCGGTCCGCCCCGCGAGCCGCCGTCGGACGGCGTCTTGGCCGCCGTCTTCTTCTTTTTGCGCTTGACGAGGTCGACCTGTTCCTGGCCTTCGAAGAGCGTCTTCTCTTCCTTCTCTTCCGGCTCGGCTTTCTCCTTGGCCGGCGCCTTCTTCTTCTCGGTCTTGGTGGCGGCGCCGTTTCCGCCGCCTCCGCCGTCCTCGTCGATCGTCACGAAGATCGTGCCGACGTCGATGACGTCGCCTTCTTCGGCCTTGATCGAGGCGATCGTGCCGGCGCGCGGCGCGGTGAGTTCGACGGTCGCCTTGTCGGTCATGACCTCGACGATCGGTTGGTCCTCCTCGACCGTGTCGCCTTCGCTGACGAGCCACTTGACGATCTCGCCCTCGTGGACTCCTTCGCCGATGTCGGGCAGTTTGAACTCGAAGACCATGGTGTCGTGTTCCTCCTAGAATTCCATCACTTCGTCGACCGCGTTCAGGACCCGGTTCTTGCTGGGCATGTACATGTTCTCCAGGGTGTACGGGAACGGCGTGTCGAACCCGGCGACCCGCTTGATTGGGCCTTCCATGTACTCGATCGCCTCCTCGGCGATCAGGGCGCTCAGTTCGGCCCCGTAGCCGCAGAACTTGGGCGCTTCGTAGACGTTGATGACGCGCCCCGTCTTCTTGGCGGACTTGAGCACCGCCTCCTCGTCCAACGGCAGCACCGTCTGCAGGTCGACGACCTCGACGCTGGTGCCGTCGTCCTCGGCCTCCTTGGCCGCCTCGAGGGCCACCTGGAGCATGGCGCCGTAAGCAAAGACGCTGACGTCGCTGCCTTCGCGCACGACGTCCGCCTCACCCAACGGGATTGGCGACTCCTTGTCGGGGACCTCTTCTTTGAACGCGCGGTAGATCCGCTTCGGCTCCAGGAACATGACCGGGTCCGGGTCGCGGATCGAGGACAAAAGGAGGCCCTTCGTCTTCGCGGGCGTCGACGGCACGACGACCTTCAGGCCCGGCGTGTGCGTGAAGTACG
The DNA here is from genome assembly GCA_964641035.1 of uncultured Halobacteriales archaeon. Classification (GTDB taxonomy): domain Archaea; phylum Thermoplasmatota; class E2; order JACPAO01; family JACPAO01; genus CAZXJU01. The sequence goes on from CAZXJU010000008.1 coordinate 16,912, forward strand.
CCTCGCTGGACTGGGAGTGGTAGTGGCCGCCGCGGATCCCGCCGCCGTACGGCGTCCGGATCGTCATCGGCACGTGGTACTGGCCGCCGGACCGGTACCGGAACTTCGCCGCCTCGTTGACGATCTGGTCGAAGCCGGGGTAGATGAAGTCCATGAACTGGATCTCCGGGACCGCCTTGAGGCCGTAGAGCGACATGCCGATGGCGGTGCCGATGATGCCGGATTCGGCCAGCGGCGTGTCCATCACGCGGCCTTCGCCGTACTTGTCCTGCAGGCCGTCGGTGGCGCGGAAGACACCGCCGTTCTTGCCGATGTCCTCGCCCAACAGCACGACGTCGTCGTCGCGCCCCATCTCGTAATCGAGCGTCTTGTTGACCGCGCCGACGATCGTGAGTTCCGCCATGACTAGTCCTCCCCCAGTTCCTCTTGCAGCATCTTCCATTGCCGTTCGAGCCGCGGCGTCCGCTCGGCGTAGACCTCGTCGAAGATCGTCTGCGGGTCCGGTGGCCCGACGTCCTCGGCGGCCTTCACGGCCGCCTTGACCTCTTCGTCGGCCTCCTTCTCGATCTGCTTGATCTTCTTGTCCGTCAGGAGTTTCCGGCTCTTGAGGTATTTCGCGAACCGGTCGATCGGGTCCTTCTTCTTCCACTCCTCGACCTCTTCGTCCGGCTGGTACCGGCTCGCCTCGTCGCTCGTCGAATGGCTCGACAACCGGTACGTGACCACCTCGACGAGCGTCGGGCCGCCGCCGGAGCGTGCCTTGTCGACGGCCTGCTTCACCGCGTTGTAGACGGCGAGGATGTCGTTGCCGTCGACGCGGACGCCTTCGAAGCCGTACGCGTCGGCCTTCTGCGCGAACGTCTCGGAGGCCGTCTGGAACTTGAGCGGCACCGAGATCGCCCAATGGTTGTTCTCGATCACGAAGACGCACGGGACCTTGAACACGCCGGCGAAGTTCATCGCGACGTGGAAGTCCCCTTCGCTGGAGGACCCGTCGCCGAAACTGGTCAGCACGACGTCCTTCTTCCCTTTGAGTTTCATTCCGTACGCAGTGCCGACGGCCTGCGGGATCTGCGTGGCAAGCGGCGAACTGATCGAGACGAAGTTCATGTCGCGGAAGCTGTAGTGGACCGGCATCTGGCGGCCCTTGACGGCGTCCTCGGCGTTGCCGAAACACTGGTGCACCAATTGCTCGATGGTGGCGCCGCGGACCAAGGCGGCGCCCTGGTCCCGGTAGTGCGGGAACATCCAGTCGTCGTCGTCCAAGGCGTACGCCATGCCGATCATGATGGCTTCCTGGCCCTCGCCGGCCAGGTAGAAGCCGATCCGTCCCTGGCGTTGCAGGTTGGTCAGCCGCTTGTCCATCACACGGACCTGGACCATGTTCTCATACATCTTGATGAGATCCTGGTCTGAGAGATCCAAGTCCTTGTCCTGCTTCGCCTTTCCATCGGTACCCATGATTTGCATCAAAGACTGAGCCGTCATGTGGGACTCGCCTCCTGTCCTTCTCGTAGGACGCTTTCGAGGAAGAACTCGCCGGCTCTATAACTGCTACGCACAAGCGGGCCGCTGGCCACGTATAAGAAACCGTGCGCCTCCGCCTTCGTCTTGAGTCGTGCGAACGTCTCCGGGGCCACGTAATCCTGCACCGGCAGGTGCTTCGTCGACGGCCGGAGGTACTGGCCGAGGGTGACGACGTCGACGCCGGCGGCGCGCAGGTCCCCGAACGTCTCTTCCAGCTCGTCCTCCTCCTCGCCCAGGCCGAGCATGATCGAGGATTTCGTCCGCATCTTCGGGTCGATCCGCTTGACCATCTTGAGCACGTCCAGTGATTGGTCGTACGTCGCGCGTGCGTCGCGCACCTCCGGTGTCAGCCGCCGGACGGTCTCCACGTTGTGGGCGAAGACGTCCGGTCGGGCCTTGACGACGTGTTCGACCAGGGGCCGTTCGCCGCGGAAGTCCGGTGTGAGCACCTCGATCAGCGTCGACGGGTGCTCCTGGCGTGTGGCGCGGATCGTCTGCGCGAAATGGTGGCTGCCTTGGTCGGGAAGGTCGTCGCGGTCGACCGACGTGATGACGACGTAGGTGAGTCCGAGTTCGCCGATGGCCTTCGCGATCTTGATCGGCTCCTCCACGTCCAGGGCGACGGGCTTGCCGGTGTTGACGGCGCAGAACCGGCAGCCGCGCGTGCACGTGTCGCCCATGATCATGAACGTGGCCGTGCCGCCACCCCAGCATTCGCTTACGTTCGGGCACTGGGCCTCCTCGCATACCGTGTGCAGGTCCATCGACCGCAGCGTCTTCTTGATGTTCGTGTAGTTCTTGCCGCCGGGGGCCTTGATCCGGAACCAGTCCGGTAGCCGCTGCCCGGTCTTCAGGGCGGTGTTGGGTCGTTGGACGGCGCTGGGCACGGTAGGCGTCCAAGTCCACGGCGGCTTAAATGCTTACGGGGGTGGGAAGGTGCGCTTTCGTACAGCGGACGACTTCCTGCCCGCTGTTGTTTGGCGCAGGACGCGTGCGGAGGGCGGACGCGGGCGGCCGTCGTCGGACCGCCCGCGGCAAGGGTCGAAAGAGGCCCGCCTCTCAGTCCTGGCCCCCGCGGGACGGGCGGTGGGGGGGTTGTGTGCGGGTGGGTTGGGTCGATGGGGTCTCATCGTCCAGCCGGGTCTGGCTGGCCGAGTGTCGCCCTTCCTCGGTGGGTTCGGTGAGTCGTGTGGAGACGAGCATCAGGACGGCGCCCAAGAGTCCGAGGACGCCGGCCGTCTCCGGGAAGATCAGCAGGAAGCCGACGCCGGCGACCATGCCGAGGATGCCGGCCGCGTCGGTGGGGCCGCGCCAGGCGAGGAAGCCGGCGCCGAACGCGACGACGGCGAGCACGAGGACGGCGGTCGCATCGACCAGGAACCGGTCGGCGCCGAACCGTTGGATCGCGTCGACGGCGGCCAGGACGCCCGCCAAGATGACGAGCGCGAGCCCGGCAAGGTGAAGGCTCCCGTTGGGGTGGGTGAACGTTTTCATCGTGCCGCGGGCCATGGGGGTTCCGTCTCGTCTCCAAGGACGACGGCACCCTATTTTATCGGTTTTCGGACGCGAATCGAAGAGTCGCGGCGTGCGCGTCACACGGCGCCGGTGCGTTTGAGCAGCTCTTGCGGCGACCGGGTGAGCACGTGTTCGACGTGGCCCTCGGTGAGGCCGGCGCCCAGGACGATCCGTTTCGCCATTGCGCGCGACAGCAGGTCGTCCCACCGGTGCGCGTCCGAGTTGACCAGCAGGTTCGCGTCGTTCTGGATTGCGAGGCGGGCGACGTGGCCGTTGGTGTGGCAGTGGACGCGGCGCGGCGTGAGTTCGAGGAAGACGCCGGTCTCGGCGGCGGCCTTCGCGTCGCCGTCGGTCAGGAACCCGGGGTGCGCCAGGACGTCGACGTCGGCGCATCGGACGGCGGCCGCGTTGGTCCCCTTTGCGACCGGTTCGTCCGGCGTCTCGCCGTGCACGACGACGACCTGCGCGCCGGCCTTCCGGGCGGCCTTGGCCGCCTTCGGGATCAGCTTCGGCGGCACGTGCGTGAGTTCCACGCCGACCAAGGCGACCAGGTCGAACTCGTCGGCGACCGCCGCGATCTCCTTCTGATGCAGTTTGACGGTGCGGGCGGCGTCGGTGACGCCGGCGTGGTCCGTGACCGCGATCACGTTGTGGCCGGTGGTCTGGGCGTACCGCAGGTGCTCGGTGAGGTGCAGTTGGCCGTCGGAGAGGAACGTGTGCGAGTGGAAGTCGGCCCTCATCGCCGCCGCGCCTCCAACACGTTGAGGACGTCGGCCAGGCTCACGCGTCGGCCCCACGCGGCGACCAAGGAATGGTAGATGAGGTCGGCGGCCTCTTCCGCCACGCGGTCCCGTGCCTCCTCCTTGAGCGCCTGCACGAACTCGTCCGCCTCCTCCTCGACCTTGGCGACCCGCAATTCCTTGTCCTTGAGGAGCCGGGCCGTGTAGGAATCCTCGGGGTCGTCGTCCTCGCGCGCGGCGATCACCTGCGCAAGCTCCGTGAAAACCCCGCCGGGCACGCCTTCGTCGGTCGTGAAGCACGTCGGGGTGCCGGTGTGGCAGGCGGGGCCCTTCTGGCGTACGCGCGCGAGCACCGTGTCGCCGTCGCAGTCGAGCGCCAACGACACGACCTCCTGCTCGTTTCCGGACTCTTCGCCCTTCATCCACAGGCGGCCACGGCTGCGGCTGTGATAGTGCATCCTCCGGGTCTCCAGCGTCTTCTCAAGCGCCTCCCGGTCCGCCCAGGCGACCATGAGGACGTCGCCGCTGCGCGCCTCCTGGGCCACCACGGGAACACGGCCGGCGCCGTCGTACACGACGTCCTTTAGGTCGAACGCGGGGCTCACGGCCGCACCTCCACGCCCTCGGCGGCCAACTGCTTCTTCAGCTTCCGCGGCGTCGTCACGCCGTCGTGGAAGATGCCTGCGACCAGCGCCGCGTCCGCGAAGCCCAAGGTGAACGCGTCGGCCGCATGGTGGGCCGTCCCGCATCCGCCGGAGGCGACGACGGGGATGCCGACGGCGTCGGCGACCTTCTTCGTCAGCTCCAGGTCGTACCCGTCGCGCGTGCCGTCCGCGTCGATGGAGGTGAGCAGGATCTCGCCGGCGCCCAGGGCTTCCACTCGTTTCGCCCAATCGACGGCGTCGAGGTCGGTCGGTTCGCGGCCGCCGTGCGTGTGCACGCGCCAGCCACTGTTGTCCCGTTTGGCGTCGATGGCCACCACGACGCATTGCGCGCCGTACTCTCGGCTCAACTCGGTCACGAGGTCCGGGTCGGCGACGGCGGCCGTGTTGATGGCGACCTTGTCCGCGCCGGACCGGAGCAGACGGCGTGCGTCCCCGACGGTGCGGACGCCGCCGCCGACGGTGAGCGGGATGAAGAGGTTCTCGGCGGTCCGCCGGACCGTCTCGCGCGTCGTGTCGCGTCCTTCGACGGTCGCCGTGATGTCGAGGAACGTGACCTCGTCGGCGCCTTGAGCGCCGTAGTGGGTGGCCAGTTCGACCGGGTCGCCCACGTCGCGCAGCTCTTGGAATTTGACGCCCTTGACGACGCGGCCGGCGTCGACGTCGAGGCAGGCGATGATGCGTTTAGCCACCATGCTCGACGGTCCCCTTGGTGCTGATCTCCTTGTCGGCGGGCGCCAACGCGGTGCGAAGGGCCATCCCGACGGCCTTGAACGCGGCCTCCGTCACGTGGTGGGCGTCCTCGCCGCGGCGGACGTCGACGTGCAGCGTGAGGCCGGCTTCGAAGGCGAACGAGCGGAGCGCGTGCGCGAGCAGCGGCGTCGGCAGTTCGCCTTCGTACCAGGCGCGGCCGCCGGCGTCGAGCGCCACCTCGACGAGCGCGTCGTCCATCGGTACCAGCGCCGTGCCGTACCGGGCGACGGGGCCTTCCTGGCGGAGTTTGGCGACGGCTTGGCCGAGCGTGATCGCCGCGTCCTCGACGACGTGGTGTTCCACGTCGTCGCGGCTTTCGGCCGACAGGGTGAGTCCCCAGCCGGCGTAGCGGGCCATCGTGGCGAACATGTGGCCGGAAAACGGGTCCGGCATGTCGACCTTCTGCGTGTCGCCGACCCGGTCGAGGCGTACGCTGACCTTCGTCTCCTTCGTCGTCCTGTTGTGCTTCACGATTGCGTCGCCTCCTCCTTGGCGGCCCGTAGGGCCGTGGCAAGCGGCAGTCGGTCGGTGTATACGGCCATGCCGATGACGCACGCGTCGCAGCCGGCTTCGACCAGACTCCGGATGTCGGCGGTGCTTGAAATGCCTCCGGACGCGATGATCGGGTGGTCGGTGGCGGCGACCAGCCGGTGGAACGCGTCCTCGTCGATGCCTTGCATGCGGCCTTCGGCGTGGACGGCGGTGCAGAGGATGCCGGCCAACGGCAGCTCGTCGAGGGTCTTGGCGACGTGTTCGACGTCCATGCCGGTGCCTTCGCGCCAGCCGCGGACGACGACCTCGCCGTGGCGCGCGTCGAGTGCGACGACGACCTTTTGGGGGTTGGCGTCTGCGATGCCGGCCAGCCAGTCCGGGTCTTTGAGCGCGCGTGTGCCGACGACGACGGCGGACGCGCCGAGCGCCAGCACGTCGTCGACGTCTTCGGTGGTGCGTAGGCCGCCGCCGACCTGGACGGGCACGTCGACGGCGTCGACGAGCGTGCGCACGGCGTCCCGGTTGTCTCCGCGTTCCAAGGCGGCGTCGAGGTCGATGACGTGGAGGCCGGCGGCGCCTTCGTCGATGAAGCGGCGGGCGCGTTCGACGGGGTCGGGTTCGTCGATGGCGCGGCGGCCGGGGTCGCCGCCGATGAGCTGGACGACGCGGCCGTCCATCAGGTCGATGGCGGGCAGGATCCTCATCGGGACGCCTCCGCCTCGGCCAGGAAGTTGCGGATCATC
>CAZXJU010000009.1:0-16691 GCA_964641035.1 uncultured Halobacteriales archaeon
GACGATACGCTACCTGAAACCTCGGGGGCCAGCAGTTCACCCGCATCCGCTACCCCGGCCGCGGCCAGCCTGTCCGTCGCGGCCTTTGTTCTAGCAATCGCGGCCGCTTTCGCCTGGAGCCGACGCCAATCTCAAGAATAGCAGGAGCCGTGGGGCGTGCCAAGAGTCGTTGGCCTGGCGAAATCGACCGTCAACCCGAATAAGGCTACACACCACTAAAGCTAGGCACTAGGTGCACTACTTGGTACCTGCATCGACCGCAGCCCCTGGGTTGGCGCGCCGTTATCGGACCAAACCATTATCCAGAAACCTTATAGGCGCTCGCGCGGCCGGAAGTTATCATGGGCGGGCGGCGCGTGCTCACGGTCTTCCTAGTCCTGATGCTGGGGTTCGTGTCGCTTCCTGTGGCATCGGCGCAGGCGACCGGGACGACCCACGTCCAGGACGCCGCGGATGACGTACGGATTCAACAGGCTCAGGAGGACTTGGGAACCTCGCCAATCCAGAACTTTGAACACCTAGACGTGCGAGGCGTTTGGATTGCCAACGAAACGCTGGACGCGTTCGAAATCGGCGTCGACCTGGCTGAATGGAGCGATCCCTACACTGGAAATTACGCCACCGAGCGGAAAGTCGTGTTCGGCTTCACGTTCAATAACGAGTCATACGTCGTCGTCTATGGCGAGAACGAGGGACCCCGGCAGGAGTGCAATGCTGGCGACGCCGTAATCGGGACATCCTCGAACGAATACATGTCGCCGTGGGTCCCCCAACAGTGCCTCGACGCCGACATCGACGCCGGCGACGCCATCCTGCACGTACCCGTCCGGAAGGAGTACGTCGTCGGTAGCAACGGAATCGCGGTTCAAGCAGGCGACCAGCTCACCGACTTCTTCGTCAACGTCTGGCAGCGCAACGGCCTAGGATACTTCTACGACCGTGCCCCCGACGACGGATACGGACCGGACCACCTGCTTACCGAAGGCAGCCTGGAATCCCGGGGTCACCTGCTCTTGAGCGCGGTCGAGCCGATCCGCGCAAGCAACGGCGAATCCACCACCATGGTCTTCCCCGTCCGATTGGCGAATACGGGCGACCAGGACGACGTCGTCCTCCTTTCGGCGGAGAACCCGCACGCGGAATGGAGCGTGCGCCTGCCGGCCCGGTTGGAGGTCGCGGCAGGGGAGACCATCACGTTCCCGGTCATCCTCGCGATGGAGTTCACGCACGAGCACGGCATTACGAAGACGTTCGAGGTCCACGGCGAGTCGTCGGTCGACCCCGACGCCTTCTCGCAGGTCGCGATGGGGGTCCACTGGTTGGAGGTCCCCCAGCCGTCGGGCCACCACCCGTTCCTATGGCTGCACAGCGCTCCGTCCAACGTCGACGTGGAGGTGACCACGACCGTGACCGGGACCAAATACGCCTGGTTCAACGGTCTCGAAGACGACCCGAGCGTCGGCGCGACGGACGAACCCGTTGGCAGTTACTCGCTTCCCGGCAGCGGCGAGACCGTCTGGAGCTTCCCGTTGAGACCTGGTCTCCAACTCGGCCTGGATCTCGACCTCGAGTCCTTCGAACCCGGGTACTTCGAGACCGTGATCCATACATACGCGCCAGCGACCGACGCGCGGCTTGTGGCCGAGCTTTGGTACTGCGACCCGACTGGTCGACTCCCGGGGCCCGCAATGCCCGTGTGCGGCAGCGACGAGAACCCAGGCACACGAGTCGTCCTCTTCTCGGGCGCGGAAGAGATTGGTGCGCTCGGCGCGAACGCCGACACCGAGATTACTGTCGAGTTGGAAGCCAACGCGTCCGCCGAGGTGATCCCGCACCAGCCGGGCAGCCAGTTGTATCTTCGCGTGACGCTCCACCACGACACGCCGCAGTCGTACTACCTGTACCAGAACCCACCCGCGGCGGAGCTGGACGTGGCGGCCTCGCTGCTCCACATGCCGCTTGACGAGTACCATGACCCGGTCGATCAGGCGTTCCTCAAGGTCGGCACGCTGCGCGTGGAGGCGCTCGACGCGCACGAGAAGCCGGTGAACCCGGGCCGGACGGCGGTCTTCACGTTCGCCGTCACGAACACGGCCGAGCAAGAACAACGGTTGGCCTTCGCGGCCGAAGGCGTCAACGCGGACTGGGCGACGATTCACGGGGACGAGGAAGCGACGCTCGGGGCCGGCGATATGAAAAACGTCACGATCGCCGTCCAGCCGCCTGAGCACGCCGTCGAGGGTGAACGCGCCGAGCTGTTCTTCGTGGCGGAGAACGTCGACGACCCGCGTTCCGTTGCGTTGGCCCGGTTCCGGGCCAGCGTCGTGCCGCCTTCGTTGCAGGATGTGCCGGACGAGGCCGACCAGCTCGCGACGTTGGACGCGGGCGGGGACGTGCCGTCGATGAGTGCGCTGGCATTGATGTCAGTGCTGGCGGCCTTGGTCATTCTGGCGCGGAGAAATCGGAACCGCCCTGGCGGAGACGCCGAGCGGCTACGGTCTTTTTGAGGCGCGCCACGCCAAGACCATACCGACGACAAGCAACGCAAGAATCGACAGTCCGGGCGAGGCGTCTCCAGGCGTCGTCGTCGGCGCCCGCGGCGACGTGCCGGCAAACGGGTCCTCGTCGTCCTCAACGGACGCCGGTTGCAACGCCGCGAAGGAGTAGCTCGCGGTGGATTCACCGTCATCGCGGTTCCAGTACAGCTTCGTTAGCCCAGGCGACATCTGCCACGGCGCGTAAATCTCCTGGCAGGTTGCGTGCGGATTGTTCAAGGCGTTGCCGAACTGGAGTACGTCGTTTCGGTCGACCTGGAAACCGAAGTAGCCGGGTTCGGAAAGCGTTTCGTTGTACGCGTGGGCGAGTTCCTGGCCGCCGAAGTTCGTGGCGGGGGACGAATCCGGTGGTCGGAAGTGGACGTACGTGTTGCTCGTCCCGTTCGCGTCACGATACCATCCATACGACAGGCTGCCCGTCGGTCCCTCGGATGTCGTCATCGTCCCTTCGACGCTGCACGAGATGTACCACCCGTCGGGCGGGTCCTGAAGGAGCGATGCATCGGCGACCTTGAGGTGGAAGGCGACCTGATCCGTCCGGTTGTCGTATTCGATCCATGAGGCCAGGATGTCCAGATAGTCGTGGTCCTGGGGACCCGTGTAGTGGTCCTCGTAGTCGACGTCGCCGGAGGCGTCGCTCAGTTCCGGCATCTCTTCGCTTCCCGTCGTCGTGATCGGGTCGGCGACCGACACCGGGACGGCCAACAGCAAGGAGGCGAGGAGCGCCGATACGCAAACGACCGTTTCGTTACGAGGACCCAGCATGGAACCACTCAAGGGTCGCGGCGTCGGCCGTGGAATTAAGGTTTTTGGAGGGCTTGTCGGAAGCCGACCGCATGTGCGAGCCGGATCGTGCCTAGTGCCTAATCTTAGGCACTAGGCGGAACGTCGACGCCACGCAAAGGCCACCAAGACCGCAGCGGCCGACGCTGCCAAGCCGACCGCCACCGACTCAGCGGGCGTGGCCGACGTCGGCTCGGGAGACCGCGGCGTCAGGAACTCGTCCTCATCGTCACCAGGACCGGCGGGCCGCAGATCCAGCAGGTCGAACGTCTCGTTCCCGCTTGCCCCGTCTCGATTCCTGATCGCCGCGCTCACGTAGTGCTCACGGCAATCACCCCCGAGTGTTCCGATTTCGTCTGCGTATCCCAGCAGCGCCTCGCGAGTGACGTTGAAGCGATGGTATCCTGGCGCCCCCGTTTCCCGGGTGTACTCGTGGGGGATTCGGGAGATGGAGGGAGCCGTCGTCGTGCCCCCCGCTTCGGGTTCCGGCACGTAGGAAACTCGGGACACCTCCGTATCGTTCATGTAATAATAGTTCCAACCAAACGACAAAATGCCGTCCGGCTCGCCGGACCGAATCGCGTCACCGAAGAACGAGCACGTAATTGAAAAAAGGGAAGGCGGCGGGTCCAGGGCCTCGGTCGAAACCACCTTGAAAGAGACGACGACCCGGTCGTGTGACGGATGATACTGGAACCAGACCGCCAACACGTCCAGGTACGGATGCGGTTCTCCGGAATAGGCCTCCGAATAGTCGACATCGCCTTCCGGGTCCTCCAATTCAGGCTTTTCTTCCGTCCCCCAAATCGTTGGATCAGCCAACGTTGCCGGTACGAGCATGAGCAAACCCAGCAGCGCCACCACCACCTTAAGATACATGCGAAAAGAGGGTGTCACGACGAGTTTTAGGCTTTTCGGTGCCAAACCCCTTCTGTTGGCCGGAACATGACGAAACCTAATACGCAGCGGGCGGGATATGAGCCGTCCGGAGGAATCTGTGGAATCGAGCGATCCAGAGACTCATCGTGCAAAGGTTCGCGCGGCAGAACAATCCGCAAAGCGGTTCCATTTGACTGTTGGTGCGTTGTTCCTTTTCCCTCTGGCCATCATCATGGCTGGCACAGTCATCTATCACGCGTTTCGCACGTCCACCGTTCTCGGTTTGTTGACCAGCAGCATAGCCGTAGGGGTCCTAGTCCTATTGTGGGTCGCTAACCGTCCCGATTCTTAGAGCCTCGCTCGGTTTGCACCTCGTGTGGTGAATCCGGGCCCGAATAAGGAAACATAGAGCAAATTCGGCCAGCGTCCCTCAAGTTTAGGCACTACGCGGAACGTCGGCGCCACGCGATGGCCACCAAGACCGCCGCGGCCGAGGCCGCCAGACCGACCGCCACCGATTCCGCGGACGGGGTCGACGTCGGCTCCGGCGATCGCGGCGTCAGGAACTCGTCATCCGTCGCGTTGACGGGCGCCGGCTCCAAATCCTTCCATACGAACGAACCCTCGGCTTGTGCGGGGTTGCGGTTGAAGATGCCGCTCTCCGCCGTATCGGCAACCATTTGCATCTCCGACGCGAAGGCGTCGAATCCCGCGACTTGGACCCCCCAATTCTGCAGATAATCCATGGGGACGTACCATCGGAAATAGCCAGGCGTCGTCTCGTTGAACACAGACCCGTGGGGCACTCGGACGCTGCTCTGGCCCTCCCGTGCGAGGTCGACGCCTTCATTCCACGTGTTGCTGTCGGCGTATCTCATCGCCCAGTACCGGAGCGTCGCGGTGTCCCCTTGGCCGTTCGATACATTGCCGCGGAACCCATAGTGAAGGGACCACCCGTCGGTCTCTTCGAACACGTTTTCCAACGATCCGACCTTGAGCGTGAACATCAACGTGTTGTTGTGGGCGAGGAACTCGAACCATCCGGCCAAGAGGTCGACGTGGTCGCGGTCCTGCCGGCCCGTGTACAACGGGCTGTACTGGACGTTGTCCGCCGGGTCGGCCAACTCGGGTTTTTCCTCCGTCCCCCAAATCACCGGAGCACCCGACGTCACGGGTACAAGCATCACGAACACCATCAAGGCCGCCACACCCGCCTTTGGACGCATGGCCTAAGCAGCGGCGAGAAGCGGCCTTAATGATTTTGGAGCCGTCATCGTAACCACATGGTCCTGGGCAAGGTCGCCGACGGGGTCGAGATGGCACGCGCCGCGACCCTCGACCTGATAAGGCCGCACCCCGATAGGCCTGCCCGTGAACGGAGAACTCGTGGAGACCGTCGTCGTCGACGCCGGCGCCGAGATCGCCCTCGACCGGATCGGCACCCTGCTCGGCCAGAGCCCGGAACCGGCGCCGCTGGAAGCGCGCACGCGCGCGCCGCCGTACGCGTGGTTCCCGGCGCCGCGCGAGGTGAAACCAGAGCGGGCCCACGTCCCAGAGGCGCCCGACGGGTGGCGCGTCGAGGTGCGCGTCCACTCGGTCGGCGCCGTCGCCATCCGCCTGCGGCGGTCCTTGACGATCGACGACGTGCCGGGCGTCGACAAGATGACGGCCGAGGCGGCTCGCCGTGCGGCCGCCGCGATCGGTGCCCGCGTCGTCGAAGCGCTCGCACCGGCCCGCGTCGACCCGTACCCGACGACCGTGGAGGCCGAGCACTACCGCGTGCTCGCCCTGGACGTGCCGCCGGAGCGGATCGAGGCGTGGATGCGCGACAAGCGGCGGGAGCTTGCGGCCCTCGTCTGGGGCGAGACGAACCCAGCCTCGCTCGGCGCGGAGGCCGTCGACGACGCGTTCCGCGGCGCCCTCGCCTTCTACCGCGAGGAAGCCGTCCTCGTCGGATGGGAGAACGCCGTCATCCTCGGCCAGGCCGGCGCGTACGAGGACGTCTTGGACGTGATGGAGCTGGCGAACCTCGAACTGTTGGAGCTGCGCACGTACGACGCCTACCTTGACGGCCGCCTCGACGCCTCCTACGCGACCTTGGAACGGTTGTGGGGCGCCGGCGGCATCCTCCGGTCCGCGCGCGGCGCCATGCAGGATTTGAGCGAGGTGCGCGCCGAGTTTGCACGGCTCACCGAGAACCTGCACGACGCGGGCAAGGTGATCGGCGAATGGTACCTGGCGAAACTGCACGGACGGCTCGCCGAACGGTTCCACCTGCCCGAATGGGAACGCACCGTCGACAAGAAGATGGAGACACTGGAAGACTTGTTTCACCTGGCGGAGGAGGAGGCCAACCACCGTCGCGCGTTGATCCTCGAGGCGATGATCGTGTTGCTGTTCGTCGTGGACCTGGTCCTGCTGTTCATCCTGACCAAGTGACGCGAGCGCAACGACCTAGTGCCTAAACTTAGGCACTAGGTTGCGCCGGGTTTGGCGCAATCCGAGACCTAAGCCACACGCTGAAGAGACAGGCCACGGCCACGCCCTAGTGCCTAATTCTAGGCACTAGACGGAGCGTCCGCTACCCTGAAGCCCTGGCATCGAGGAGCCCGGCTACGCCTCGGCGGTCGTCGGGACCGCGTCGAGGCGCTTGACGCCGTTTGCGACCTTCTTGGCCAGCTCACCCATGCGGTGGCCGACCCGGTGCGCTCCGCTGTACTCATCCGTCGAGCCGCCGATCGCGTCGGCCAGTTCCTTGCCCAAAAGGAACACCGCACGCTTGTGCATCTGCTTGCTCTTGTGGATGTGTTGCGGGGCAACACCGAACGTCTCGTATTGTTGGAACGAGACGCTGACGGTCGCTTCGCTCTTTTCGAACCAGTTCTTCAGCTGACACAACAGTGTGTGGAGCTGAATTAGCTCGTCTTTGTGCATCGAATCCCCCGCGAGGTTATTCTTAAACTCCTTATTTAAGGATTCTTAATCCGTCCGACAAAGTTGTCGGTCACGCTTGTCGTACGAACGGGGTATGATTCGTCTTACGCGGCAGACACGCCCCACATCGACCCCAGACGACCCCCAGGACAGGGCACCGGAACTCTTTAATCCATAGCCCAGGGGGCCTGTTCCCATGATAAACGAAGCGGTCAAGCATTAAGCCCGAGGCGGCCTGATAGAGGAAGATTGCAGGGGAACACGCATGAAAACCGCCGAGACCTGGGGAGGCGGCGGCGTCCGGACGGTGCTCGTCGTCGATGATGACGAGGACCAACTGGCGTCGCTGTCCGCCGCGCTGCAGATTGAGATGCAAGGCGCCGAGATCGTGACCGCGCGAAGCGCCGAGGAGGCCGTGGCCACCATGCGCACGCGCACGGTCGACCTCGTGCTGACCGACCAGCACCTGCCCGGCGCCAACGGCATGGAGGTCGTCCGCGCCATGCGCCACTGGAACCGCGACGTCCCGTGCATCCTGGTCACCGGCTACCCGGGCCTGGAGCTGGCGCTTGAAGCGCACGAACCCGGAGCCCGCGTCGACGGCATCCTACCCAAGCCCGTCGAGATCGACGCGCTCAGGCGAAGCCTGGTGCAGGCGCTCAGCCGGCACCGCGCGTCCTGATCAGCTCAGGTCCTCGCGCGCGAACACCTCGACCTTGTCCGGCCGCTTGTTCACGTTGCCGATCTTGGCGCCCACGACGGTGCCGATCTTCTTGTCGGCCGCGATGTCCAGAAGCCGCTGCGTGACGACCCCGTCGAAGACGACGGCGTCGACCTCCTTCTTGGCGTTCTTCAACGTCTCCGCCAGGTCGCGCACCGCGACGCCCTTCTGGACCTCCTTGCCGTCCTTGTCCAATAGGACCGCCTTCAGGCTGCCTTTCAGCTCGTCGAGCGTCTTCAGGTAGACCGACTGGTCCTTCGACAGCTCCTTCTGGGAGCCGCCGCCCTTGGATGAGCCGCCGTGGTCCTGCGGCTTCTCCTGCGGTTTCTCCTGCGTCTTCGGCGCCGGCTTCTCCTGCTGCTTCTGCGCAGGAGGCCTCTCCTGCGGTTTCTCCTTCGGCGCGCCGTTGCCCGTCTTCTGCGGCGGACCCGACCCGGTCTCCTCCGGCCCGGCCAACGCGTCCAAGCCCTCGGCGGACACCCGACCCGACGGCGTCTTCTTGCCGCCGCCGGCGCCCTTCTTGAACGGGATGTTGTACATCTCGGCGTACTGTTCGGCCGGGATCTTGTTCTTCAGCGCCTTCATGATCAGCTTCTGCGGGATCTCCTCGACCTCGCGCGTCTGCGGCGCGCGCGCCACGAAGTCCACCTCGCACGTCTGCAACAACTCCCGCAGGATCAGTTCGCCGCCCCGGTCGCCGTCGACGAACGCCGTCGTCACGCACTCCTTCGTCTTCTCCTGGATCGACTTGGGGATGTTCGTGCCTTCGACGGCCACCGCGTTCTTGATGCCGTGCTTGAGGAGGTTCAGCACGTCGTTGCGGCCTTCGACGAGGATGATCGCGTCCGCGTTGTGCACGTTCGGACCCGCCGGCAGCTTCTCCTGGCCGAACTTCACGATCTCCGCCACCTGCACCGCGGTGCGCACCTCGCCGGTCAGGTCCGCCGACTCCGTCTTCGACTCGTCCAACAGGCCCTGCAGGAGCGCCTTGGCCCGGTCGATGACCTGCTTGCGCCGCGAGACGCGGACGTCCTCGATCGAGGTGACCTCGATCTTCGCCTTGCACGGACCGACCCGGTCGATCGACTCGAGGGCCGCCCCGAGGATCGCCGTCTCCACCTTGTCCATGGAGCTGGGCAGGAGGATCTCTCCCTCCGACTTGCCTTTCTTCGCGTCGATATCGACCTCGATGCGGCCGATCCGCGCCGACTTCTGCAGGTCCCGCAGGTCCAACTCGTTGCCGAGCAGGCCCTCCGTCTGGCCGAAGATGGCGCCGACCACGTCCGGTTTCTCGATGACGCCGTCGGCCTTGATGCTGGCTTTGATCAGGTATTTCGTAGTGCTGGGGTCAACAATCATGGGTGATTCCCGTTCCTTCTGGGAAAAACGGGGCCGCATGCTGCGGCGACCCGCACGACGCGCACGTCCGGCTCGTTGCCCGACGTGGGCGACCGGTCCAGGAACGAGACCGCTCCTGGAGAGGGGGATTCGGTAAAGGCCGCGACCCCGGGGGGCGCGCGACAAGGACCCTATTTTTCCAGTGGAACGATTCCACGTCCGGGTTTTAAGAGTTTTGGGGTGGTCCCGGCGTGCGTCGACATTCACACCGACACAGCATCGTCAAAGGACGCAAACCATAAGAGCAGGGTCGACTCATCCAGAGGTTCCCCATGCAAACGGTGGTGACGGTGTCCGGGGTCCTATGCCTTCTGCTGGCCAGCGGGCTCGGGGTCGTCGGCCACCACGACGGCATCCTGGTCGAGCCGGCGCCCGACCCCATCCCCACCGACGGGACCTCCGTGCCCGTGACCCTGCGCGCCACCGTCCTGGCCGCCCCGTTGTCCGGCGCCGACGTGCGCGCCCAACTGGCCGCCGACGGCGACCGCATCCTCACCCTTCCCCGCGCGCTCGACGCCGCCTTCACCGCCGAGCACACCTACGTGCCCGTGACCGCCGAAGGCGTCGAATCCGACGGCCTGCCCGTCCTGGCGTCCGTGCCGCCCGCGCGCGACCTGGCACCCGGCGACCTCATCGTCCTCGAAGGCGAGATCACCGCGCACGCCGTCCTGATCGAAGGCGTCGACGGCCTGCGGGTCACGCCGCTCGTCCTCGTCACGTCGCACGACGCGCACGACCCGATCCTCTTCGCTTGAAGGGGAAGCCGCATAAGCCGGCCGCCGCTTTCGCGGCCCCGCCATGGTCCCGTCCGACGGTGAACGCTACGAGGTGACCATCCACGTCAACGGGCACGCCCTCCGGGTGCCACGAGGCCAACGCCTGACCACCGCCCTGTGGCGCGCCGGCCGACGCGTGCTCGGCCGGTCGATGCGGTACCACCGCGCCCGCGGCCTCTTCTGCGGGACCGGCGAATGCACCCACTGCTTCCTCCGCGTCGACGGCCTACCCAACGTGCGCGCCTGCCAGACGAGGTGCCACGAGGGGTTATGGGCCGAGGACCAGAACGCGTGGCCCTCGGCCCGCCACGACGTCCTGGCCGCCGCCGACCTCGCCTTCCCCGACTACCTGGACGCCCACACCAGCTTCATCCGGCCCCGCATCCTCAAACCGCTCTACGACAAGGTCATCCGCGGCATGGCCGGCTTCGGCAAGATCCCGAAGAAACCGGTGGCGCAACGCTACGACGCACGGTCCATCGAAGCCGACGTCCTCGTCGTCGGCGCGGGGCCCGCCGGACTCGCCGCCGCGGAAGCCGCAGCCGAAGCGGGCCGAGACGTCGTGCTCGTCGAACGCACCGGCCGCTTCGGTGGCCGCCTCGCCTGGACCTCCGACCCCGACGGCGACCGGGACGACACCGCCGGCTGGGTCGCCGAGCGGCGCGCCGGCCTGGAAGCCGCGGACGCGGAGGTCCACACCAACGCCCGCCTGATCGGCATCTACGCCGACCAAGGCGCCGTCGCCGCGACCCCGACGGCGCTCCTGCGCATCGACGCGGCCCGCCTGGTGCTGGCCACCGGTGCCCGCGACGCTTACCTCCCCTTTCCCGGCTCCGACCGCACCGGCGTCCTCCTGGCCACCGCCGCGCACCGGATGCTGAGCGAAGAGGACACGCTGCCCGGCCGCCGGCCGGTCGTCCTCGGCACCACGCCCGGCGCGGTCGCGTTGGCACGCGACCTCCGGAAGGCCGGCGCCGACGTCGAGGCGTTGTGGGAGCCCGCGGCGCGGGGCCACGCCGACGGCGTGCGCCGCGCGGCCGACCTGGGGCTCGCCGTGCGTCCGGACCACCGGCCGGAACGCGCCTGGGGCCGCACCGCGTTCCGCCGCATCCGGTTCCGCACCCTCCGCGGCGTCACCGAGGCGCGCGGCGACGTGCTCATCATGGCGCACGGACGCGTGGCGCGCGCCGAACTGGGCCAACAGGCCGGCTGCCGCCTGGCATGGCGCGACGGCTTCGCCTTCACCATCGACGCCGACGAGGACGGTGCCACCGACCAGGACGGCGTGTTCGCCGCCGGCGGCGTCGCCGGCACCGACGGATGGCGCGCGGGCGCCGAACAGGGTGCACGCGCCGGACGGAGGGCCGCGGAATGAAGACGATCCTCTGCCCGTGCGAGGACATCACGACCCAGGAGGTCCTCGACGCGGCACGCCACGGCTACGACACCGTCGAGGACATCAAACGGTACACCGGCCTGGCCACCGGCACGTGCCAAGGCCGCCTCTGCCTGGCCCCGTGCGTCGAACTCCTGGCGCGCCAGACGGGGAAGACGCCGGACGAGTTGGGCACGATCCGGTACCGGCCGCCGACGGAACCGGTGCCGTTGGGCCTGGTGGCCGCCGGCGCCGACCCGGACGAGGAGGGGTCCTCGTGACGCGGCCGGACGTCCTGGTCGTCGGCGCCGGCGTCGTCGGCCTGATGACGGCGTACGAGCTTGCACGCCGCGGCGGCGTCACCGTCCGCGTGGTCGACGCGGCGCCCAGCCTCCTGTTGGGCGCCTCGGGCCGAAACGGCGGCGGCGTACGCGCCCAGTGGACCAGCGAGGAGAACATCGAGCTGGCCCGCCGGTCAATCGCCTCATTCCGCGACCTGTCGGCGCAGACCGGGTACAACACGTGGTTCCGCCAAGGCGGGTACCTCCTGGTGGCGCGCACCACCCAGAAGCTGGAACGGTTGCGGCGCGCCGTCGACTTCCAACGACGCCACGACGTGCCCACACGCCTGCTGTCGGCGCGCGAGGCGCAGGAGATCGTGCCCGCGCTCGACGCGTCGCAGGTGGCCGGCGCCGCGTACAACCCGGACGACGGGACCTTGTTCCCGTGGCCGGTGGTGCACGGGGTGGCCGAGAAGTGCAAGGCGCTCGGCGTCGACATACGCCTCGGCGTCCGCGTCGACGGGTTCCACCCCGTCGGCGACCGGGTGCTGCGCGCCGACACGTCGGCCGGGCCAATGGAGGCCGACCACTTCGTCGTCGCCGTCGGCGCACGGACCAAGCAATTGGTCGCCGGGCTCGGCATCGACCTGCCGACGCGGCCCGAGCGCCACGAGATCCTGGTCACCGAGGCGCTCAAACCGTTCTTGGACCCGATGCTGGTCGACCTGGAGGACGGCCTCTACGCGTCCCAGGCGATGCGCGGGGAGCTGGTCGGCGGCCTCGGCCGGCCGCACGTCGAAGGCCACGACTGGGAGTCCAGCTTCGAGTTCACCGCCCACTTTGCCCGGTCGCTGATCCGCCTGCTGCCGCGCCTGTCCGGCGTCAACGTGCTGCGTCAATGGGCCGGCTCGTACGACGTGACGCCCGACGCGCGCCCGATCCTCGGCCGCGTCGGGCCGTGGGAGAACCTGATGGTCGCCTGCGGGTTCAGCGGCCACGGCTTCATGCTCAGCCCGACCACCGGCCAGGTATTGGCCGACCTGATCCTGACGGGCACCACCGACCTGCCGATGGAGAAGTACGGCCTCGGCCGGTTCGACGGGGGCGCACCGGAGAACCCGGAGACCCTCGTCATCGGATGACACCGACACCCCTAAAGCGGCCGATGCGGTCAAGCCGCGCGTGGTGGACGCAGACCTGTTGATGGCGGGCATCGCCCTCCTGACGGCCGCCGGCTTTTCGCTCTTGGCCTTCGGGTTGCGGGTCCTCGACCTGCTGGGCTCCTTGCTCGCCTTCGTGCTGGCCCTGGCGATCCTGTTGGCGCCCGGGCTCGAACAGTTCGCTGGGTTCCGCTGGCTGGCGCTGCTGGTCCTCTTCGTCCTGGTCGGCTTCGTCATCACGAAGCTCTTCTGGGACCGCAAACGCGCCGCCGGCGTAACCGAAGGAAAGAAGGGCGTGCGCGGGTGGCGCAACGTGGCCGCCAACGGCCTGGTGCCGGCCGGGTTGGCGCTCTTGACGGCCGTCCTCGACCCGGAGCTGGTCGTCGTCGGGTTCGCGACCGCCGTGGCCACCGCCTCCTCCGACACGTTCGCCAGCGAACTCGGTGTGCTCTCGACCGACACGTACCTGCTGGTCAACCCGAAGCGGCGGGTGCCGCCTGGGACCAACGGCGGCGTGAGCAACTGGGGCCACCTGATGGCGTTGACGGGCGCGGCGGTCCCGACGCTCGTCGCGATCCCGTTGATCGGCCTGTCGTGGACGGTGGCGTGGGTGCCGGTCGTGGCCGGGTTCCTGGGCTGCCAGCTGGACAGCGTGCTGGGCGCCCTGTTCGAAGAGGAACGCGGACGCGTCTACGGGTTCATGACCAAGAGCGACGTGAACTTCCTGTCGATCTTCGTCACGAGCTTCCTCGTGTTGTTGGCGTTGTCGGCCTAGGATCCGCGGACCATGGTCCGCGGCGACGGCTCGGGCAAGAGCGCCGCGGACGACGCGGCCTCCGACTCGGGCGTCGACCCGTCGTCGGTCGTGTTGTTGCCGCCGGGGCCTCCGTCGTCGGTGCCGAGGGCGCCGCCGGCGTCGTCGACGGGCGCGGAGAACTGCGCGACGCCCACCCAGACGAGCGCGCCGGCGACCAGGATCAAGGCGAACCAGACGGCGAATTTGACCGACGGCGGGACCATCCGCTCGCCGGTCTTGGGGTTCTCGCGCTGCTCCATCTGGGCGTGGCGCATGGTACGAAGGATCCGTTTGATGTCCACGGCGTACCAGCGGGGCCGCCGCCATTTAACCTTTGTTTCATTTGGAAGGGGCGTCCGGCACGTCGACGAGGCTCTCTTCGAGGACGGTGGCGAGGACGACCATGGTGTTGGTCCGTTGGATGTGGGGCCGGCTGAGGGTGGTCTTGGCCAGGTCGTCGAGGTCCGGGCGGTCGCGCACGCGGGCAAGCACCATGCCGTCCCATTCGCCGGTCACGTCGTAGACGGCGAAGACGCGCGGGTCTTTGGCGATCGCCTCCTGGACGGTGCGCAGGTGGCCTTTGTCGATGCGCAGGCCGACGATGACCGTCAGGCCCCAGCCGACGGCCTCGGGGTCCAGGACGGCGGCGTAGCCGCGCACGACGCGGGCGGCCTCCAATCGTTTGAGGCGTCGGTTGACGGTGGCCAGGCTGACGCCGGCGGCCTCGGCCAGGTCGCGTTGGCTGGCGCGGCCGTCGCGGCGCAACGCGGCCAGGATCCGGCGGTCCTCCTCGTCGATGCGGGCCACGGATGAAACGGGCGTTTGGTCTTCCACAACCACCCGTATTGGATTGGAACGTTTGTATCTTTTTCGGCGTTTTTTGGAATAAGCGTTTGAAATTATCAAGAAATCTGACGGTGTTGAAACATTTATGAACGTGTGGTGGCTATGGACGTCCCATCCCCTAGGAGGGGACAGGAGAGCAACGCATGCCGGTATTGGCGGAATACATCTGGATGGACGGCAACCAGCCGACGCAGAAGCTGCGCAGCAAGACGAAGGTCATCGAGGTCGACAAGGTCACCAGCCTTGACGACCTGCCCGAATGGGGCTTCGACGGCTCCAGCACCCTGCAGGCGCCCGGCGACAAGTCGGACTGCGCGCTGAAGGCCGTCGCCTTCTTCCCCGACCCGATCCGCGGCGGCAACAACGTCCTGGTCATGTGCGAGGTGTTCCTAGCGGACCGGACCACCCCGCACGAGACGAACACGCGCGCCAAGCTGCGCGAGGCCGTCGAACAACTCGGCGACGAGGACCCGTGGTACGGCATCGAGCAGGAGTTCACGCTCTTCAAGGGCCTGGCGCCGCTCGGCTTCCCCGACGGCGGCTTCCCGGCCCCGCAGGGCCCCTACTATTGCGGCGTCGGCGCCGACGAGGTGCACGGACGGCCCCTGGTCGAAAAGCACACGGAAGCGTGCCTGAAGGCCGGCATCAAAATCAGCGGCATCAACGCCGAGGTCATGCCCGGCCAATGGGAGTTCCAGGTCGGGCCGCTGGGACCGCTCGAGGTCTCCGACCAGCTGTGGGTCGCCCGATGGCTCCTCTACCGCCTAGGCGAGGACTTCGGCATCAACGCGACGCTGCACCCGAAACCCGTGCGCGGCGACTGGAACGGCGCCGGCGCGCACACGAACTTTTCCACCAAGGCCATGCGCGAAGACGGCGGGCTGGAAGTCATCGAAGCCGCCTGCAAGGCGCTCGAGGCGCGTCACGAGGCGCACATCGCCGAATATGGCGCGCACAACCAGGAACGGCTGACCGGCCGGCACGAGACGGCGCCGATCACCGAGTTCCGGTACGGCGTCAGCGACCGCGGCGCCTCGATCCGCATCCCGCTGGCCACCGCCCAGGACGGCGCCGGGTACCTCGAGGACCGGCGCCCAGCGGCCAACATGGACCCCTACCGGGTCGCACGGCTCCTGATCGAGACGGTCTGCCTTGGAGTAAAAGGCGGCAAGACCAACGGCGCCAAGACGTCGGCGGCCAAGGTCAAGGCGCCCGCGTAAGACGCTCCCTCTGTCCCGACGCGGGCCGGCGGTCTGGGTGGGAGACCGCCGCCCGCCCTTCTCTTCCCCTATTTTGGGATTTCTTTTCCGGCCGTACTCCCCTCCGGCAATAACGGGGCTGGCCGCCCGGTCTTCTAGCCGGAACGGTTTATCTGGGTCCCGAGGAGACCCACCATGCACCTGCTCGAACAAGAGACCCAGATACCCGGCGTCCCGCACGCCTACGAGATCACTTGGACGACCTGCGCTTGCGCCCGTCCGGACGACCATCACGCACAACCCGCCGGACCCGACGCGCCGTCGTGGCAGCCGGTCGCGTTCCGGATGCCCGAGGACCTGTTGGCCATCACCGCCTAGTGCCTAATTTTAGGCACTAGGTCGTGGCGCAAACGCTGAAAGCGGCCCGGCCGATGGCGCGGCCATGAGCCGACAACGCGCCAGGACCGCGGCGATGCGCACCGGCGACGAACCATTGCCCGGATTCGACCGGACCCTCGGGTTCGAACTCGTCGAACTGGACGAAGGGCGCGCCGTCTTCGAGACCGAGGCCGGCGTCGCGCACCACAACCCCGCCGACCGCGTGCACGGCGGCTTTCTCGCCGGGCTGGCCGACAGCGCCATGGGCTTCGCGTACGGCTCCACCCTCGACGAGGGCGAGGCCTGCACCAACGTGGACGTCTCGATCCGGTTCCTGCGGCCCGTGTGGACGGGCCGGCTGCGCGCCGAGGGCCGAGTGGTCAAGCGCGGCCGGAGAACGGGCCTGGCCGAGGCGGACGTCACCGACACCGACGGCCGGCTCATCGCGCGCGCCACGAGCACCTTCCTCACGGTGGCCGAATCGGAGATCGACGACCGCAGCCGTCGTGACGCGTAAAGGAACGGGACGGGCCGCCACCCCGGGAGGGGTGGGGGTCCCGGGGTGGCTTGGATCCCTCCTCCGAGGGGCCCGGCGGCGCGCGGGAGAGCC
>CAZXJU010000009.1:16791-22625 GCA_964641035.1 uncultured Halobacteriales archaeon
TCCCGGGGTGGCTTGGATCCCTCCTCCGAGGGGCCCGGCGGCGCGCGGGAGAGCCGCGGGGTGGCGTGCCGCCGTCCACGTCCAACACCCCACAAGTGTCGTCGATTGCTATAATAGGTTCGCTAAAACGTTCGGCGTATGACGAAGTGTTGCTCGGTGGCCTCCGAAACGACGTGGCCGACCCGCGCCGCCTAGTGCCTAAAATTAGGCACTAGGTCTGGGCCGTCCGCGGGCGCGAAAAATTCTTGTGTCTGGACCACGGCTTTGCGTACGATGATTTCGCGAGGAGGGGCCGCTTCGCTCCGGTGGGCCGTCGCACTCTCGTTGGTGGCGATGGGGCTCGCCGGCTGCGTCCAAGACACGAGCGGACCGACCAGCATGGACGATGCGGACGCGGCGATGGACGCCACGGAGACGTCGGCGGCCGCCGCCGACTGGTCGCTGTCGCTGACGGACTGCGTCGAGGGCGGGTTCGTCGCCGTCTACGACGGCACCTTCGGCGGACCCAGCGTCCAAGAGCCGTGGGTCTTGGCCGACATCGGCCACGAGATGGGCGACCCGATCCTCTCGAGCCTGGTCGTGCCGCTGACCGACGATCCGACCGGCCACTGGCACATGGCGATCCATTGCGCCGAGGCCACGTTCGATGGCGATCCGATCGACGACTTCCAAGCCGGCTGGGTCGGCGCCGCCGTCGAGCCGCCCGCGTGGGACCATGGAGGCGCCGACTTCCACGTCCTCTTGGCCGGCTTCGGGTTGGAGGACGGCGCACCGCGCGACGCGCTGGTCGCGCAGACGACGGCCGCAGTCAGCACGTCGCTACGCGCCCAAGTCGACTGGTTGGTCCCCGAGAATGCCATCTACGCCGTCTACGACGACGACCCGAAAGGCGTCTACGAAGTGTGGGGCCCGGTCCAGGAACTTCGTGAGCTCGACGACCGGACCATGCGCTTCTGGTGGACGGTGCCCACCGACGGCTCCGACGCGCACCACCATTTCCCCGGCGAGGCGCACGACGAGATGCGGTCCGCCCAATCCGGCTTCCACCCGGTCTACTGGGACGTCCAGGTCGCCGGCGGCGGCGTCCAATACGTCGCCGACGAGTCGTACGACCCCGGCTGCCACAGTGGCACCGACCACCACGGACCGCAAGGCGGCGCGTGCCAACCGATCATGGGCAACGTCTACGAACGGCCGTCGATGCACTTCGAGTACGGCGGCGTGGTCGAGGACGTCGTCATCCAGAACGAATGGGTCCACTGAGCGCGTCGAGCGTCGGCCGCCTGCGGTGGCGAGGGTCCACGGTGCGGCCCATCGGACCTAGTGCCTAAAATTAGGCACTAGGTCGCCGCAACCCGCTTCTAAACCAACCGCGCTTCCCGTGGCATGGGCGCGAAGAAGAGTGAAAAACGCAAGTGGAAGAAGTCCTCGCCCGAACTGGTCGAGACGTTCCAGGCCGCCGTGCCCGACGGACCGGGCGTCGAACGGCGCCAGATGTTCGGCTATCCCTGCGCCTTCGTAAACGGAAACATGTTCACGGGCCTGCACGAGGAGCGGCTGATCGTCCGCCTGCCCGAGGACCGACGCGCCGAACTCCTGGCCGTCGACGGCGCCTCGGTCTTCGAACCGATGAAAGGACGGCCGATGCGCCAGTACGTCGTCGTGCCGCCGATGATCCTTGGTGACGCGAAGGCGTTGCGCGCATGGATGCGGCGCGCCCGCGACTACGCGGCCTCGCTGCCGGCGAAGGCGAAGAAGTCCGCGAAACCACCCAAGAAGCGCACCTAGTGCCTAAACTTAGGCACTAGGCCGGCCGTTCACTCGTCCGGAAGCGCGGTGAACGCCTCCGGCCCGGGCCGGTTGTAGAAGAACGTGAACCAGAAGTCCACGCGATGCTGGATGAACACGGTGACCGGCACCGTCGAACCCTCCGTCGAGGCGCGAATCTTGACGTGGTATTCGCGGCTCTCGTTCCCATCGAAGGGCGTGTCCGCACCGGGACCGACTTCGCCGGGGACGAGCCAGCCGCGCAGCGGAGGCGTCCCGCTCTGCGAATAATAGAACGGCGTGACGCCGGAGGCGAAGGTCGTGGTGCCCGGGTCGAGAAAGACGATGAACATGCTCTCGCCCGTCGTCTGTTCCCGCCAGAACATCTCGGTGAGCATGTTCGCAAGCCCGGGGTTCGGGATCTCCCAGTCGAAGGTCGACTGGTCGCCCGTGATGTTCTCGCCTGTGGCCGCGTCGATCGGCACGCACGGTGCCACGACGCCTGCGATCGAAAGCGTGCAGTCGATGAGCGCCACACGCGGCCACATCTCATGATACGGCACGTCGCGCGACGTGGGCGTCAACGAGATTACGACGCGGTCCATCCCCTCGGACGCCTGGATGTCGACCTCCGTCGTGAGGTAGCCTTCCTTCTCGGCCACCACGACGTAAGTCCCGGGATCGACCGGGCCGAGACGGAACGAACCATCGGCCGCCGTCCGGTTCACAAGGTCTCCGGGTTGGACAGCCACGACCGCGTCCGCCAGCGGGATGAACTCGGCGTCCACCACAAGGCCGTGGACGTGCACAGTGCCTGCCACCGGGCCCTCGGCGCCCTCAATCGCGGCCGGACCGCCCACGCATCCGGCCAGGCTCGCCGCCAGGAGCGTGAACACGCATAGGAGCCACCGTATCGACATCGCCGTCTCCGCCACGAGCAAGGGTGTGGCTCCTGGGCCATGAACGTTTGCCTCGAATGCGCGGCCGCCGACCCTCGAGCCCGGAGTGCCTCTTGCCAACGCGATTTCCAACTTGCTTTTAAGCGGCCGCAGCCATCAAGAAGACGACATGGCCGACGCCGCCGACACCGACACGCAGCCCTCGTCGCTCGACGAGCTGGCGGAGGTCGGGCCCCAGATGGCCAAACGGCTGCGCGCCGCCGGCTTCGAGGACCTCATGTCGCTGGCCGTCGCCAGCCCCAGCGACATCGAGGACGCGGCCGAGGTCGGCTCAGGCGTCGCCACCCGCATCATCCAGGCCGCACGCGAGGCGGCCGACGTCGGCGGCTTCGAGACCGGCGACGTGCTCTACGAACGCCGGAAGAAGGTCGGCCGGCTGACGACCGGCGGAAAGGGCCTGGACGAACTCTTGGGCGGCGGCGTCGAGACGCAGGCGATCACCGAGGCGTTCGGGGAGTTCGGCTGCGGCAAGAGCCAGCTCGGGTTCCAACTGTGCGTCAACGCCCAACTGCCGGCCGAGAAGGGCGGCATGGACGGCCACGCGATGATGATCGACACGGAGAACACGTTCCGTCCCGAACGCATCGTCCAGATGGCCACCGCGCGGGACCTCGACCCCGACGTGGTCCTGCCGAAGATCCACGTGGCGCGCGCATACAACAGCAACCACCAGATGATGCTGGTGGAGAAGGCACGCGAACTGGCCAAGGACGTGCCGATCCGGCTCATCGTCGTCGACTCGATGACGGCGCATTTCCGCGCCGAATACATCGGACGGAACACGCTGGCCGAACGCCAGCAGAAACTGAACCGGCACATGCACGACCTCCTCT
The DNA here is from genome assembly GCA_964641035.1 of uncultured Halobacteriales archaeon. Taxonomy (GTDB): domain Archaea; phylum Thermoplasmatota; class E2; order JACPAO01; family JACPAO01; genus CAZXJU01. The sequence goes on from CAZXJU010000009.1 coordinate 20,351, forward strand.
CGTTGGCGCAACGGTTCAACGCGGCAGTCTACGTAACGAACCAGGTGGCGGCCAAACCGGACGTCGTCTTCGGCGACCCGAACCGGCCGATCGGCGGCCACATCGTCGGGCACACGGCGACGTACCGGGTGTACCTTCGCAAGTCGAAGGGGTCCCGCCGGATCGCGCGGCTGGTGGACTCGCCGCACCTGCCGGAGGGCGAATGCGTCTTCCAGGTGGACGAGAAGGGGATCCACGACTGAGTTCTGCGAATATACTTATACCTGTGTGCACACATAATCGGCCGATGCCGAACATGACGCTCTCGCTGCCCGACGACCTCCACCAGGAGCTCAAGGCGCATCCGGAGATCAAGTGGAGCGTCGTCGTGCGTCAGGCGCTGCGCAAAGAGCTCGAGCGGTTGCACGCGTTCGATGAAATGCTTTCCGACTCCAAACTCACCGAGGAGGACGCCGTCGAGATCGGCCGACGCATCCGACGGGCGGCCGCCCGCCGCGAATGACGCGCCTCGTCGTGGACGCAAGCGTCGTGGTCGCCGCCCTGATGGCCGACCGGACGACGCGCCACGCCATCCTTCACACCGACGCCGTCCTGTACGTTCCGTTGCGGATCTTGGAAGAAACGGCGCGGCACATGCCGAGGATCGCGCAACGCGCCAAGGTGCCGGCCGCGGTCCTGCAAGCCGTACTGGATTCCTTGTCGGACCGCTTCGAGATGGTTCCCGAGGCGCTGCTGGAACCGCACCGCGCCGAAGCCGAGCGGCGGACGAGGGCGGCGGACGCGCACGGTGACGAGGACTACGTGGCCGTCGCACTGACGCTCGACGCGCCCGTGTGGACTTTGGACGACGACTTCACGAGAATCGAGGGCGTGCGCACGGTCACGACGGCCGACGTCCGTCGGCTGCGGCGGTAGCCGCGGCCGGGGAGCCGTTTCCACGGATCCGAACCGGCGCGCTTATCCGCGCGCCCCCGGATTCGTCGGCCCATGGCGTTGGGGTTGTGGACGCTGTGGACCGTGCTCGCGGCGATGGCGACGACGTTCGTGCTCGGCTTCGTCTGGTACAGCCTGCTCTTCGGCAAGCCGTACATGCGGTACACCGGCATGGACAAGATGACCGAAGAGGAGAAGACGAAGGCGCAGAAGGAGGCGATGCCCGGCTACGCGATGAGCGTGGGCACCACGGCGTTAACCGCGCTCATCGTCGCGTTCCTTTTCGACTGGGCATTCCCCGGTTCCGGGTACGCCGACATGTGGGTCTTCGGCATCAGCCTCGGGACCGCCGGCTGGCTCGCCTTCTACGTGCCCGGCACGCTCACGAACCTCTTCTTCGACAAGAAACCGTTCGGACTGTGGGCGATCAACGCCGGCTACTGGGGTCTGGTCGCCGTCTTCGCCGGGTTGTACGTCGGGCTTTTCCATCCGGGGGTCGCGTGAGGCCGCCTGGTGCCTAAGATTAGGCACTAGGATTCGTCACAACGCGTCGTACCGCATCGACTGCGTCGCGTCGTCGCCCCATTGCAGGTAGCCGGCGGCCGCGGGCGCCGACGGCGACAACGCGAAGCCGTCGCCCTCGAGGTTCGAGACCGCGGAAAGAGAGTACGCCGCGTCGCTGATGTCGAAGATCGCGTAATTCGTGATGACGCCGTCGGCGACCGCGAAGACGCGCACGTCGATCGAGCCGCCGGTCAACGCCGATCCCTGGTCCTGGCTTCCCGTCGTCATCATCGTGTAGGAGACGCCGTCCGCGTCGACCGTCGACATCGTGTGAAACGTATCCGCGGCGACCAGGCCCGGGTCGAGCGTGACCTCGGCCGGAGTCGTCGGGATGCCCCACGTGGTCAGCAGGTCCGCGAGGCGTGGATCGCTGGCGTAGCTTCCGAAGACGAAGAATTCGACGGTGTGCTGCACGCCACCGTGCTCCTCGGGCGGCACGACGGAGAGCACTTCGAACGTCCAGAGGCCGGGCCCGAGGCTCTCGCCGTCGACCACGACGTCCGCGTAGCCCGTGGTGTAGATCTGGTATTCGGCGGTCGCACCGTTCGGTTCGAGCAGCACGTGCGGTTTCGGGTCGAACCCGTCCGGCAGCGCCGCCGCCGCGTCGGCGTACGGGATCTGGAACCAGCCACCTTGCGTCATAAGGCCGGTCATCGTGGCCTCCACCGGAAAGTCCGGTCCGACGAGCGTCGGCGTCAGCCGCGCCTCCACACGGGCGACCTCTCCCGCCACGACGTCGACCGTCGTCGTGAACGCGTCGAAGCCGATCTTCTGCGCG
>CAZXJU010000010.1:0-21723 GCA_964641035.1 uncultured Halobacteriales archaeon
CCGTTGGTTTAAGTACGGAGAACGGCGGTGGGCCAACCGCGTGACCCGCTGGTACTCCGAACGCAAGGACGAGGCCTACTACAAGAAGGCCAAGAAGGAGGGCTACCGCGCCCGCTCCGCCTACAAGCTCAAGCAGATCAACGACAAGTTCTCGATCATCCGCCAAGGCGACGTCGTCGTCGACCTGGGGTGCAGCCCCGGCGGGTGGACGCAGATCGCGGTGGAACTGGTCGGCGAGAAGGGCGCCGTCGTCGGCGTCGACCTCGAGTTCACCGCGCCCGTCGAGGGGGCGACGCTCCTTCGCGGCGACCTGACGGAGGAGGAGACGAAGGACCGGGTACGCAAGGCCGTGGGCGCCCGCGACGTCGACACGGTGGTCAGCGACATGAGCCCGAAGCTGACCGGAAACTACGACCGCGACCAAGCCGAGAGCGTGTGGCTGGCGCAGCACGCGCTCACCTTTGCCCGCTCGATGCTCAAACCGGGCGGCAACCTCCTCGTCAAGGTCTTCGAAGGCCGCGACTTCGAGGAGTACGTCCAGGAGGTCCGGTCCGCGTTCAAGCGCGTCAAGATGCACCACCCGCCGGCGTCGCGCAAACGCTCCAGCGAGGTCTATGCGATCGCGCAGGGATACGCGCCGGACCGGTGAGGGGGCGACAGCTATGTGGTGTTTCACCCACCCTCTGGGAAGTTTATAATCCGGGCAGGGACCAACGAGGTTCTTGGTGGTAGAAACTGGCTGACGCAAGCATTATGACCCAGGAGATAACATACGAATTATCCATGCTCGGAGACGGATTCATCATCGAGGGAAAGGTTCTGCGGTGGGGGAATTCGTACGGCATCCGAATCGCAAAAAAGGAATTGCAGGCGGCCGGACTGAAACCGGGCATGAAGATCCGCTTGCGCCTCGAAGGTCCCGCCGGCGAGATTGATGTGGACAGCCTTTTCGCTTTCTTCAGTGACGAACCCGACGTCAGCGAACGGCACGATGAAATCCTCGGGGAAGCCCGATGGCGCGAACTTCACGGGAAGGAGGAACAATGACGCGCATCGCCGACACGAGCGTCCTCTACGCGCTTTTCGACGCCAGCGACAAGTGGCACAAGCAGGCCCGGCAGGACGTAGCGCGCCCCGAACCGATGGTTGTGCCGCGGGAGATTCTCGCGGAGACAATGGATCTCATCCTACGGAAAGGCGGCCACGACGCGGCGCTCCGCGCGTTCGCCTCGCTTGTCGCCCTGCCCGTGACCCGGATTCCTGAGGAGACCGCGCGCTTGGAAGCCGTGCGGAACCATTTCGCAGAAGCAAACGGGAAACTCTCATGGGCGGATTCCGTCGTCGTCGAGTTTGCACGCGCACGCGCCGCAGGCCTCCTCAGCTATGACAAGGAAATCCACCGACGGCTCAAGCAGCTACGGTGACACCGATACGGCCGCCGCGGATACGACCACGTGCCAATCAGCACTCGTAGCGACGCCACGGCGGCCTTGGTGAACCCTGCGGACTTTGACCGCGAGACGCCCACACAAGGATTACTGGTCCGGAAGCGCCGTGTACGACGTGGCAGGGCAACACGCACCGCGGTCGTCCGGCCCCTCCCAATGGAAGACGCTGACCCAGACGTCGAACTGGACGCCGGTGGAGACGCCGAAACCCACGCAGCCTTCCTTGTACCCCGTGCCCGTGGCCGCCTGCAGGATCACCTGGCACGGGTCGCCCGGGATCGAGTTGCCCTCCTCCACGAGCATCCCGATCCATTGCGCGTTGACGAACATCTCGAACGCGCCTTCCGGGTACTCGGGGCCCCGATGATCCATCCACGGATCGTAATGCTCCACCAGCTCCGTCTTGCCGATCTCCCCCTCGACGCGGGCGTACCCGTCCCCGTAGACGAGCCCATAGCAAGGGCTTCCGTCGGTGCAGTCGCCGTCGTCGGCAGTGAACAACCGGAACCATTCCCCCAGCGCCGTCGTCGAGTCCCACGTCTGCTCCACGACCAGGAACTGCCATCCCTCACCCATCTGGATGGGGAATTGGTTCTCCTGCTCCGCGCAAACCGGTAGGTTCAGGCGTCCGGTGAACACGTACGCCATGTAATCGCACATCGACGTGCCGGAGAAGCTCAGGACCTCGATGTGCGGCTCCTGGACGGGAAGCCGTTCCAGCGTGAACTGTTCCTCGACCGCCTCGTCGGCCGCAAGGCTCACTTCCCGGGCGATCGGCTGGTAGCCCAGCCCCGTGACCTGCACCCGGTGCGTCCCGGCCTCCAAGCCGGCGGCCTCGAACCGGCCGTCGTCGTCCGTCGTCAACAGGTCGAACTCATCGATCTGGACCAACGCGGCCGCGACCGGCAACAACTCCGTATCGACCACATGGCCGATCAGCCGCGCGGTCCCATCACCCAGGACGACCGCGTCCTCCGAGAAGCGGCCGGCATCGGCCTGCGGCTCGATGTCCTCGCCGCCGAAACACCCTGCCATCGCCGCCCCGGCCAACAGGGCGACCATCAACCCGACATGAGACCGCATCCGCGCACCTAATCTACACTCAGCGACGCCTGCGCGTTTAAACCCCTACCCGTGGATGGCCGCCCCGTCCTCGGTGGCCCCGAAAGCGAGCACGTAGAAGCCGCTGCTCGTGTCCGCCGTGACGACGTACCCCCGCGCGTCGAAGGCGGCGCTCCACGTCAGCGGCGTGAACGCGAACGGCTTGTTCCACTGGCCGCCATGCTCGACCGGATTCTCGTGCGGCAGGTAATACCCGAGCGTCGCCGGCTCGGCCACGCGCTCGGGGCTCCCGACGTCGAACACCCAGACGCCGCCGTGCATGATGCCGGCCGCCACATACCCGTTCCACACCTGGTACTGGGTGCCACCATACGTGTAGAAGTTCGGCTCCGGCGAAACCGGCTGCCCCGGGATCTCCCATTGGCCCACCTGGGTGACGTTTCGGGGGTCGGTCCAATCGAGCACGTTGAACGGCATCGTCGCCCCGCTGAACTCGGAACCTACGGTGATGAAGTACGAGCGCCCGCCGACGGTCCCGTCGATGGGGCGGCGCCAATGGTCGCCGCAACTGCCCTCCCATCCGGCCTCCCGGGCCGCCGTCGCGCTCCAATGCTCCAACTCGACGGGGTTCGCCATGTCGTTGATGTCGTAGACGACGACGTCGCAGCCTTGCGACTGGAGCGCCAACCAGTCGCCGGTCACCGGGTGCTGCCCACCCCACGCGTCGTGCCCGCTGTGCTCCATCGTCGACACGATGACGAACCGCTGCTGCTCCGGCTGGAACTCGAGCAGGTGGCCCGTATAGGAGTGCAACACGTAGACGCGCCCGTCGCGTTCGAACAGGTGCGGCGTGTGCGTCGACTCCAACGTGGCGCCGGTGTCGTCGTGGAACAGGAACTCGGGCTGGCTCTTGTCCCGCACGTCGTACACGGTGAACCCGGTGGCCGCCGCGTCGCCGGCCGGCGGCGGCAGCGCGTCGTTTCCGGGCGCCGCGCCCCGGTAGGCGCTGACGATCAAATAGTCGCCGTCGGGCGTGAACTGGCACTCCCAGTTCGCCATGCCGCTGACCGCCAACCCCACCAGGACCGGGTCCGACGGGTCGCTGATGTCGACGATGCCGAGTCCCCCCGGCCCGCCGAAGTACGCCACGCACGCGTAGTCTCCCCAGACGCCGACGCCCGTGAACCCCGAATCCTGCGCCTGCGGCGGGATGTTGTTCGTCAGGCCCGTCATCGGGTTGTACCCGACCAACTCAAGCCCATGGCTCCCGGCGTGCCAATCACGCACGCCGTGGCCGCCGGGCACGCCGCCGTGGTCCGGGTCGATCGCCGTGGAGAAATCATGGTCGGGGACGGGTAGCCGCGCCGCCGGCACCTCCGGCAGGAAGCCGGCCGCCTGCGGAATCGCGTCGTCGGGTGTCGGATCGGTACCGCCCACGCACGCGCTGACGGACATCGAGACGACCACGAGCACCGCCAACCAGAACCGCGTCATAGACCCAGACCCGTCAACGACCAGGACCATCCGTGGATTAAACGATGGTCCCCATCATGCACGGTCCGACGCGTCCGGAATCCGCCGTCTCAGTGGATCCACGTGACGTCGTACCGGTGGTCACTGTAGTCCGGACCCAGCGTGATGACGGTATCATAGCCGGCCCAGTAGAGGCCCGCCTCCGTCTGGCCGCCGTCCGTGTACAACTCACCCGCGTCCCCTCCGAACTTGGACGGGTCGTCGTCGCAGCCGCCTTCGCCATGTTCGTGCCCATGGCCCGCCGACTGCGGATGGCCGTGATGACAATACTCGGTGTGCGAGAACGTGCCGGTGCTCTCCGCCGGATACTGGACGACGCTTTCGCCCGGGACCGCCTCGTGCCGCACGTCGAAGACGACCGGGTAGTAGGTCCCCTCGATCTCGCCGTTTCCGCGGTTCTCGTTGGCCGGATCGTCCATCCCTTCGCGGAAGTTGTGCGTGTTGATGCCCCAATGCGTCTCCGGGATCTGGTCGCTCTCGTGCACCAGCATCCAGTACCGGATCGTCTCGGACTCGCGCGGCTCCGCCGCCTTCTGCGGCGTCTGCCATTCGAACAGCCCGTGCATCGCGTCGTGCAGCCGGCCGTGCATCAGGTTCGGCGCGGGCCACCCGATCTCCGCCTCGACCGCGTGGTTGATCTCCAGCCCGTGCGACTTCGAATCCAACACCGCCTTGACCAAGGCCAGGTCGCTGAAACTCAGGTCGACGACGAAGAAGTGATGGTCGATCCCGTCCTCGCCCCATTCCGGCGGATCGATGTACGCGCTGATCCACCCCATGCCGAAATCGGTGCCGGACGTCCCGACCGCCGTCTCATACTGGTCGCACCGGCTCATCGAATGCCACACGCCGGTCGACGGCGGGGAACCCGGCAGCCCGACCATCAGCATGCCGACGATGCCGACGGCCTGCACGCCCGAGTAGTCCTTGACGTCCTTCAGGTCGAACGGTCCGACCTGCTCACCCCAGAGCCCCATGGCGGTCCCGTCATTGAAATGCGGGCCGACCATCGACAAGCCAATCGACGTCTCGCAGTCCGTGCCGCGCAGAATCTCGCCCGACAAGGCGCCTGGGCTCGCCGCCTTGTCCGCCGTCGTGGTCTCGGAGCCGGCGGCAGTCAGGCAACCGGCAAGGACGAACGCGGCCGCCACGGCAAACGCAAACGACGACGCAGAGCGCATCATGTGAGAACCAACCAAGGAGACGCGTCCGCGTCGTAAAAACGTTGACCAGGGAATGCACGGGCCGCACCCGCCGACGCCCTTTGGGCCGGCCGCAAGTGCACGGGTAGGCCTTTAACGCCTGGCCGCACGTCATCCCGGTGTATGCAGGCTTCGACGCTTCTTCTCGCATGCACCCTGGTGGCCGTCGGCCTCGCAGGATGCCTCGCAGGCGACACCCCGCCAGCCGTCGCGCCCGCCTCGCTCACCGACAAGATGCAGGAGCACACCGCCGGCACGGACGCATCCCTGGTCGCCGTCGCATCCCTAGAGGTCACCGACACCGAACGGGTCCGCCAACGCCTGGGCGACGACGCCTGGCTCACCCCGTGGCTCGCCGACGACGCGACACCCGGCGACGGCCAGGCACCCACGTGGGCCTTCGTCTACCGCCAGGGATCCGGCCACGACGCGCCGCACCACCTGGTCCTCGTCGGCGCCGACGGCGACGCCTCCGAACCCTTGCCGCTGCCGGACGGATTCCCCGTCCCCACCGCCGGACCCCCCGTGGGCGACACGTGGACCGTCGACGCACCGCAGGCGGCCCAGACCGCCGCCCAGACCCACGCCGCATGGGCCGACGTCGCCACCTCGGAATCCGCCTACGTCCTCTCCTACCTGGTGCACCACGTCGATAAGCGCGGCCCCTGGGGACCCACCTGGTTCTTCGAAGCCGGCAGCCTCGACGGACCGGAGCACGAGGTGGCCGCCATCAACGCCTCGAGCGGCGAACCCAGGCCCCTAGGCGTCATCGACCCGTTCAGCCCCACCCCCACGCTGGAGCAGACCCTCACGGGCACCGTGGATTCGTCGAACCCGACCAGCGAACACACGGTTCTCGCCGAGCCGCCCGGCCATAAGAAATTCAAGTTCCTGCTGGACGTGCCCGGCTCCGCCAACAACCTCGACGCCGTCGCCACCGGACCCGACGGCCAGGAATTCCAGTTCTGGTGGGAATCCGGCAACGGGCAGACCCGATGGCAGACGTACGACGTCGGCCCCGGCGAATGGACAATCACCGTGACGCTTGCCGCCGGCGAGACCCAAGGCTACACCATCCACTTCTGCGCCGTCGGCGCCACCCACTGCGCCGACGCCTAACGGACCTGGGCCGCCTGAGACCGCAGCGCCGCCCAATCTGCGTCCGTCTTGACACCCTGCGGGTCGAAATGGGTCCGCGACGCCTCGTGACCCGCCTCCCGCAAAACGTCGACCTGCGAATCGATCTTCGGAAGCGGATCCACGCCCGCACGACCCAGCTCCGCCATCGTCGTGTACAATGCCGGGGCATCCGCCTCCTCGGCCAACCGCCCCAGGAGCTTCTCCACGTCCCGGCCGAAGCCGCGTCCACGCGCCTCCACCACGACCGCCTCGACCAAGTCCCGCTCGACGTACGGTCCCGCCCAGAGCGGCCCCGCCCACGGGGCCTCCGCCGGACGCGCCGACGCCACGCCACGGTCCTCGCCGTCGCTCCACGCGTACCCCATCGACGCGAGCGCCGCGTCCGCCTTCTGCGCCCCGTCCTCGACGCGGAAATGGATCCGCACGTAGTGGTCCATCGCGTACCCCAAGACCGGCACCGCCGCCCGGTCGTGGCGCGCCGCGGCCCGCGCCACGGCGCCCGCCACCAGCCGTACGGCGACCTCCTTGGAGAAGGGCGCCCGCATCGGGCGCGCGTCGTACCGGCGACGGCACGCCTCCGGATACACGCCGTTGAGGGTGGCCGTGTCGGTGCCGGTCACCGCCAGGACGCCGCCAGACCGGACGCCACGGACGGCCGCGTCCAGAAACGGCGCCGGCGTACCGAACGGGTCGACATCGACCCAGTCGAACCGGTCGCGCACCACCAGCGCCTCGAAAGGACCCTCATGGACCGTTGCGTCCGTCCCGTCGAGGGCCTCCGCGTTGCGCCGGATCCACGCCACGGCCTCGGGATTCACGTCGGCCATCGTCACCTGCGACCCGGCCACCTCGTGGGCGACTCGAAGCCCCCGTGCGCCGACGGCGGCCATCGCGTCCAAGAACCGGAAATCGGCCTTGTCGCCGGCGACGACGGCCGCCAGGGCGACGCTCACGTCGCGCGCCAGCCGCATCGCCGGGTTGTAGAACGGGCCGCCGCGACGCGCTTTGGGTCCCTTGCCGTGACCGGCGCGCGGCACCCGCAGGAGGGTCGTGCCTTCGGTCACGGTTTCGCCGTCGGCGGCCATCGACGCTCCGATGGGACCTTCGTTTAAAGGATGCATCGAAGGCGCGGACCGTGCGACGTGCAAACGCTGTTTCCAATCACGATATCATCCACGTCGCGCCCTTCTCGAAGCCAATGCGCCGGCCACGACCCGCCCGTTGCAGCAAACTATGGTGTCTCGACCATAGGTATTTTAGGGAGTACCGACCATCGTGAGTGCACGGCCATGGAAACGCGTCCGGTTCTTCGCCATTTACAGGACCGAAAACGACCATGGACAATGGACCGTCCATGTTGAACCAGGGGGGTTGCAAATCGATACATTCCACGTCACGGGACGGCCGCATCTGCACCCACCAGGCGATTACGACCACCGAATCCCGATGCCGGCCATGTCGGCCCGCAAAGCGGCCCATGCCGTATACGAGCACCTCCAACGAGAGGGTGCCATCCGGATTCGGAAGCTGATCCAAGAGTTGATCGGACCATGATCATCCGCACGCGACGCCGCATCACGCATCGGCAATACCTTGAGGAGATGCAAGCAAACCATGGGGCTCTCGACACGTTCTACCAGAAGGCGCTACGCGGTGATGCCAACCGGCCCCTGGCCGAGGAATGGAAATGGATCGCCTCGCATCCGGAGCGAGCCGACGAACCCATCACGACCGAACACTCCGTGGTTTTCACCAACATCGACGACTTCCTGCGTTTGCTGAGCCCAGAACGCCTACGGATGCTCGAATACCTGACGACGCACACATCCAACCCACCGCGCAGCATCAACGAGCTGGCGCACGAACTCGACCGGGACTACAAGAACGTCTACCATGACGTCAAAGACCTGGCGGATGTCGGCGCCGTGAACCTAAAACGCGTTGGGAACCGACTCGTGCCCCAGCCCATCGTCGTGGAGATCCTATTCAAGCTAGCGGGCGAGGAATCGGCCACGGCGTGAAGAGGGGGCCCGGCCGACTGACGTTGTAAATGGCCTACACGCCCGACATGCTGCGCCGAGCTAGCCAGTCGCGAAAAAGGTCGTCGCCATCAAGACAAGGGCGGCGACGGCGATCAGCAGCCCGCTATCCTGACGAAGATGAGCGCGGCGTCGCCTTCGAACAGCCACATGCCATCGCGTTATGTCACCTGCCGGGCGTTACATGTATGCGGCCGCCAGCCCGGGGGCGGGGATTCGAACGGCCATGGAGGTCAAGCCAACTGGACCAGCGCGATGACCATCATGACCAGGGACGCGACGAGAATCGCCAAGCCTGTCAGGCGCAGCCCGACCAACGTACGGTCGCCGTCGAAAATCCATCCGAACATGGCAGCCATTTATCCGAGCCTCGGAATCTTAAGGCTTTCTAGGACCAATGCAGCGAAAATCATCCCCGTCGCCAGCAAAGTCCATAGGAGGACGTGGTCGGGGCGGCCATCTAGGAATCCTTGGATTGCGGCGCCTGCGGCTTCGCCGCCGGCCAGGACGGCCACAAGCCAGACTAGGTAGCGGTCGGCGGCGCGAAGGAAGGACGAATCCACAATCCCGTGACTGGGGCCCGATGGTAGAAACGTTCGTTGGTTACCGGGTTTGCAACCGCGTCCTCAATAGTAGAACGCCATCGTGTCCAGCTTGTCCTTGAGGATCTTCTCGATCTTGTAGGGGAGCAGGTTCTTGTTCACGGCCGTCACTTCGAGTATCCGCACGTCGTCACGCCTGCGGATGTCCTGCAGCAACGGGTTGCGGCTCTTCTTGTGCAACGTCATGATCACCGGCTTCGCGTGGTCCAACGCGTCAATCACCGTCTTGCAGAACGTGTCCGAATGCATCTCCATCTTGCCGACCTCGTCGATGATGATGAGGTCGACCTCCGGCCGCTCCATGGCGTCACGGATCGCCTTGACGCCGACGGCCTCCAACGGCTCCAACTCCACGCTGTACGTGCCGTCGTCCGTCTCCGCCTTGAATTTCGTGTCCCAGTCGAGCCGGGCGAACTCCGCCTCGTCGCCCGTGGCCCAGTCGATGACCTTGAACCCGACCTTCTTGCCGTTCTTGCCAGACTCGTAGACGCCACGCGTGATCATGCCGCCGACCACGAACTCGTCCTGCTCGAGCTTCTTCACGATCCGCTCGAGCGTCGCGGTCTTGCCCACACTGGGAAGACCAGTGATCCCGATCTTTGGGGGGTGCTCCATCTGAATCCTACTGGCTCCGGCTCCTAAATAGCGTCTTTCGTACTAAAAGGCCAAGGTTTATCAACCGAGACGCGGGCCGCCGCATCAATCGGCCGCACGAGTCCCGTCGTCCGCGCCCCGCGACCGTACATAAACCGGGCCGAAGAGCACGTACGCGGCGCTGAACGCCAAGAGCAGCAGCGCCCCCACGCCGCCGTAGCGCGGCCCCAAGGCCATCGCCGTCACGATCACGATGATCGACGGCACCACCAACGGCCCGCGAAGCTTCGGCACCAGCCGACGGCTGATCATCAGGAGGCCCGCGGCGATGACGGCCGCCAACGCCGCCGCCGGCACCCACGCCGCATCCGGGTTGGCCCGGCCGAAGAGCGCCAGCGCCACCACGACGATCGCGCCGCCCGGCGTCGTCAACCCGTGGAACACGTCCTGGCGTCCGCCGCCGCCCAACCAGTCGAACCGCGCCAACCGCAAGACCCCGAAGGCGACGAAGACGCCGACGGTGACCAGGACGCCGACGTGGGTCCACAACGCCGGCTGCGCCTCCGCCGGCAACGGCAGGAACGGGAAGACCTCCCGATCGAAGTACTCGGTATAGACGAGCACGCCCGGCGCCACGACGAACCCGATGAGGTCCGCCAACGTGTCCAGCTTCGGCCCCAGCGGCCCGCCGCCGCCCGTCCGGCGCGCCACCGCGCCGTCGACGCCATCCAACAACACCGTCGCCAACACCAGCTCGTACGCCAACAACACCTGTTCGCGGCTGGCGGCGACGACGGCCGCCAACCCGACGAACGCGTTGAACAACGTCACGTAGTCAGCCGGCCGCAACAGCCGCAGGATGCCAGGTGGTCCCTCCTCCCCGTTGGTCACGGTGTCGTCGCCTTCTGCGCAATCGGAGTGGCCGACGCGCGAATCCATGCGCCCGGCGGCACCAGCGGCACGAACGCCGGAGGCAACCGTACCTCGCACCGGCTGCCGAACGCGATGAGTCCGATGCGCTGCCCCTTCTCAACCGTATCGCCTACGGTCACGTACGGGCGGACCCGCCGCGCGACGGTCCCCGCGATCAACGCCACCTCCACCTCGCCGTCCTCCCCGGCGATCGTGATCGTCAACCGTTCGTTGTCTTCGCTCTCCTTCGAAAACGCCGGCTTGTGGCCCCCACGCCGGTACACGGTGCGCACCACGCGGCCCGCCACCGGCGCCCGGTTCACGTGCACACTCCACGGCGCCATGAAGACGGTCACCGTCGTCGCGTCCGCGTCACGCCATGCGCCCAACACGCGACCGTCCGCCGCGCTCACCGCCCCGTCCCCCACGGCCCGCTCCGGGTCGCGGAAAAACGAGACGAACAAGACGAGCACGACGCCGAACGTCGCAGCCAACAGGATGGCCGCATCGGTGAAGCCGGCCGCCCAGACGAGGACCGCGGCGAACAACCCCACGACGGGGAACAACAGGAACCCGCTGGCGCCGCGCGCGATCATCGTCTCACCGGGGCGGCGCGTACGACGGGCTCTTCGGCGTCTCAGGCGTCTCCGGCGTCTCCGCCGGCGCGGGCGTCGGCTCGCCGCCGTTGCCGCCACGGCCGAACCGTTCGCCCACCCACCGCTCCAACGGCCCGCGCCGCCGGCGCAGGTCCATCAGGCCGATGATCGAGTCGTACAGCTCCGGCAGGATGCGGAACACGATGAACGCGATGATGATCAGCGCCAAGAGGCTGCCGCCCTTGCCGATCACGTTGTGGCTGAACCAGAACGCCGCGTAGTTGTCGGCCACGTCCGGCGAGAGGCCGCAATACGCCACCGTCGAGCACAACCAGTTGGTGACCGCGCCATCCTGGCTGTACATGACCGCCTGGTCCTGCCCGCTCATCCAGATGATGATCGTGTTGCGGAACAGGTTCAACACGTAGATCAACGGCACCGTCAACAGGAACGCCCACCAGCGGCGCGCGTTGTACGTGTGGTTGAGCCGGTGGAACACGTTCGGCTTGCCGCTGGTGCCGTCACCGGGCTTCGGCGACTGGAGCGCCAAGATGCCACCGACGAAGATCATGATCGACTGGATCGCGGTGCACGCAAGGATGATCTGGACCGCGAAATAGCCGGCGCCCGACTCCAGCGGCAGGCCCTCCATCGGATAGTAGATGCGCGAGCCGGTCGGGTCGCCGCCCATGCGCACCACGTCCTGGCCGAAGAGATGCAGCATCCACGTGGTCTGCTCCGAGACACGCAGGATCAACCATTCGCTGACCGCCTGGATCTTGTGCGTGATGAAGTAGACGCCCGTGGCGATCGAGGCCGCCCCGGACAACCACAGGAGGCTACGCGGCGTCTCGCCGCGCTGCGCGCTCAGGATCTCATGATACGCGAAATAATTGGCCAACGGCACCGCGGCGAAGCTGAACGTCATGTTCACGTAGTCGCCGTTCTCGATCGTGAACAAGCGCATCGCCTGCGTCGCCCAATACAAGCCGAAGAGGACGAAGCCGACCCCACGCGCCGCATGCGCCCGTCCGCCCACGTCGAGGTACGCGCGGATGACGAACGGCAACGCCACACCCAGCGTAATCCAGACCAGGAGTTCGCTGGTGAGGTACCCCGTATACGAGGCGGCCCACAGGACGACGGCCAATACCAGCAGCACGTAGCCGACGGCCAGCGCGGTCCGCGACCCCATCATCCGTTGGAGGAACCCAGCACCCATCAGGACAAGCGCCGAGACGAGCACGACCGTGGTGACCACGTCATACGTGGCGCCGGTGATGTACGCGTCGCCCTCGCCGGTCGCCACCGCGTCGCGCGCCGGCAGGCCCTCCTCGACGACCCACGTGCCGTCGGTCAGGTAATAGTTGATTCCAAGGCCCAGCAGGATCAGGCCCACGGTGGCCAGCAGGAAGATCGCGGCCACCCGTTCCTTGGCCACCGGCTTGCCGTTAAATAGCAGCTCGGTGCGGGACGGCGTGGCGTCCGCCGTCGCAGAAACGCTCATCAGCCACCCATGCCCAGAATTTTGATAAAAGGTTTCCGTAGCCCCGGTTGAATCTTCGACCCCCACCGCCCTTCCGACGCCTTAAATACGGCGCCTGGTTTGGCGGCGACGTCCATCCCGCGGCGGTGATCTAGGGGTATGATCGGAGCCTTCCAAGCTCCTTGCGTGGGTTCGAATCCCGCCCGCCGCACTCGACCCGACCATGGGAACGATTCAGCCCATTCACGATAATCCTCAAGTGCATCCGAACCCGGTCTCCCGGCCGGCAATGGACCGCTGGTCGAAGGCACTCACCCTCTGGGCCGGATTCCTGGCCTTCGCGGTCGTCCTGGCGGCCGCCGCGCAGGACGACCCGGACGCCGAGCCGTACGCACCCGGCGCCGACTACGCGGCCCCCGCCGACGAGCCAACAAGTCCAGCCACGGGCCCCTCCGGGACCGAACCCGCACGCGACGGCACCCGAAACGCGTCCGGTCCCTCGCTGGAGGATTCGTATCATAGCGCCCAGACGAACGTCAGCGCCACCGGGTCGGGCACGTGGTCCACAGCAGTTTCGATCAACGCCACCGGCGTCACCAACCTGACGCTCCGCGTCACGTACGAACCACGGGACGGCCAGGCGTCGTGGCACGCCACCTTCGCCGAGTTCCGACTCGTCGACCCCCACGGCGACATGCAATGGCGCGGAGGCGCCACCGGCATCGACGGCTCGCCCGGAAACCCGACGTACTCACACCGGATCCCCGGCGACGACGTGACCGACGGGCCGTGGACGTTCACCTTCACGTGGGACGGCCCGACGGACGTGCGAATCATCCTCGAAGCCGTCGCCGAACGGGCCACGCCGCCGGGGTAATCGAATCCAGCGGCACCCCACCTCGGTCTCACGACGGTGCCGGAACCAGCGACAGGAACTCCCGCAATACGCGACCGAAGGTGACAGAATCCAGGCGCGCCACCCGCCGGCGAATGATCCGCGTCTCCAACGTCGCGACTCGATCCACCTTGACGCGGCTCGGCGCCAGCAGGCGGCCCTCGGCCATGTCTTGCTCTCGGATGAGAACACTGAATGCAGCATTCGTGAGATTCGAGGTTACGCCAAAAACCAGGACATCCTTGGACGCCCCGTTGTATTCGTCGCTGGAGAACACGACGGCGGGCCGTGTCTTCGACGAGGATAAATCGGTGAAGGGGAACGGGACGAGCACCAGGTCGCCCGGACTAAGCTGAGTCCCAGATTTCATCATCTTCACTCCCCCACAGTTCTTCAAACGCGGGGGCCGCCAACGCCGCCCAGCCCCCAAGGTCGTCGACGATCGCCCGGCCGGCCTCCTCGGCCTTGACCAGCACGATTCGGTCACCCTCCTGCAGGAGCAGGAATTCGGTACCCTTCGTAGCGTTGAGGGCGCGCAACGCATCGACGGGCAGGGTAATCTGGCCCTTCGACGAGAGTTTCACAGTTTTGACAAGCACACCGAAGTATGGGATTCCTTACCTTATTAATTGATTGGTAAGGAATTTTGCACCATGGCGGCCCGGCTACCGTCCCTTCGCCCGCTGCTTGTCCTCGCCCTCGAAGAGCGACGGCAGGTGGATCAGGTACGAACCGTCCTTCTGCACCACGATCGGCGCCTCCTCCAGAAGCCGCTTCACGTCGATCGCATACTCGCCCGGCGCGTCAATCCGCACCGTCTCCGGCACGCCCTCATCGTCGGACTCGGCGACCTCGCGAATCTCGAACTTGGGGACGTCGGGCGCCCTCGACGCGGGCGGCGCCGGCGCATCCTGCGCCTCCGGCTCTGGCGTGGGTTCCGGCTCATCGCCATACGACACCCGCTCGATCGACGGCGACGCCTCCTCCGGCTCGTCCGACGACGCCGGCCACGGAGCCTCGGCGTCCGGCTTGCCGATGACCGGGATCCCGCCCAGGCCACCCGAGGAGTCCTCCTCATCCTGGTCGGACGGTTCCTCCGGCGCCTCCGGGCGCGGCCCGCCGACCGATTCCGGCTCCGGCGCCTCGTAATCCCAGCCGCGGGACGCCGTCGCCTTCTGCATCCGTTTGGCGAGCTTCCGTTTGCGCAACTTGACCAGAAGCTTGTTTCCGGGCAGGACCTTCGTCTCCTGCGCCGGCGGCGCCTGCGGCGGCTTCTTGCGGGTCTCGGTTCGCGTACCGACGGCCTCGAACGTCGTCTCGGCCGGATCGTCGTCCGGGACGTCATGGACCGTCGACTCCTTGCCCGGCGCGTCGTCGCCGTGGGTCAACTCCTCGAGGATCGTCTTGATGTCCGCCTCGCCCTGTTTGAGCAGCTTGGCGCGTTCCTTCTCCTCCAGCGCCTCTTCCGTGTAGAAGAACCGGGTCCCTTGGCATTCGGGACACCCGCGGAGGATCTGGCTGGACCCGTCCGCGAAGAGTTCCCCGCACTTCAGGCACTGGTGCGGCACGCCGTCACGCCTCCGACTCGACCAGGCCCTCCGGCGCCACGACCATCGCCTGGATCTGCTGACTGTCCTTATGGATCGTCCGCAGCTTGTCGGCGGGTCCGACGACGGCCATGCGCGGCCGGCCCGACCGCTTCTTATTGACGATGCGTGCCCACCCGGTGGCCTCTTCCTGCCCGTAGGACTGCATCTCGATGCCGATGAACGTCGAATCGGGGTCGATGCGCCGCATCGTCTCCTCGATCAGCTGGGTCTCCTCCTTCGGCGTCAGGCCCCGCTCCAACACGAGGATCTTGCCTTGGACCACTTCGTCGATGATGAAGTGGATCTTCTCGATCGACGGCATCTCGTCCAGCTTCGACGTCGAGATCAGGTTGATGTTCACGCCGTTGGACAGGTCCGGCACGTTGTTTTTCACCATGGACATCACCGGAACCTCTTGATCATCGCACGATACAATTCGTCCGTGTTGTACCCCGTCAACGCCGAGATCGGCACCACCGGATGCTGCGGGAACGCCGCCTTCAACGTGGCGGGCGACGACTCCTCCAAATCGATCTTGTTGGCCGCGATCACGACCGGGAGCTTACGCGCCTCCAGGTTCCCGATGATCGTGACGTTGACCTGCGTGAACGGGTCCTCCGCCGAATCCATCACCAGGACGACGCCGTCGACGTCCTCAAGCCACCGGATCGCCTCGATGACGCCCTCGGTGGCCTCCTTGGCACGCCGCCGGCCGTCGCCTTCCTCCATGCCGAATTGTTCGACGAACTCATGGAAATCGATCTTCGTCGCGATGCCCGGCGTGTCGATCACGTCGAGCGTCAACGATCCGCCACCGGACTTGATGACGACGTCCGCCTTGCGCCGCGCGCGCCGCGTCTCATGCGGCACCTCCGACGCGGCACCCATGATCTCGCCCGTCCAGTCGCGGACGATGCGGTTGGCAAGCGTCGTCTTGCCGGCGTTCGGCGGGCCGTAGAGCCCGATCTTCACATGCTTCTTTCCGAAGACTCCAGACAGCCATCGGCCGAAACCGGAGCCTCGAATCTTCTCCATTACTGTCAAAGCCACGCTGGAGACCTCCTAGCGAGCGGGTGCATCCCGACTCCAGTTACGCGACCGCCGGCTTAATAAGCCGTCGATTTGCACCGGCCGGCGCTCGTTACGCGTCCGTGAAGCTCGACCAGTCGGCCGGCCCGACCTCGCCGTAGAAGATCGTGATGCCCATCTCGTACCGCTGCTGCAACGTGATGAACGTCGGCTCGCCGGTCGGCGTGTCGGTCCCGAACCGGCTGAACGGCACGCCGCCGTAGACGATGAGCAGTTCCTCCGTCGACGGCTCCGCCGGGTCGTCGCTGGAGCCGCGGCTGGCGCCGAAGCACTCGGCGTCCGTCTCCGCGTCCGGCCGTTCGAAGCGCCACTGGATCGGCGACGGGCCTTCGCCCGAACAGAACCAGTGGCTGCTGGACCGCTCGTCGTGCGAGAACGACATCCGCAGTTCCGTGGACGTGCCGTACGTGGTCTGCGTCCACCGCATGTCACCGACGACGGTACGGTAGTCGTCGGAGGTCATCTCGAACTCGAACCGGTTGACCTCGTTGTCGCCGATCGGCGGCGCCCAGACGCAGGTAACCGTGCACACGCTGCCGCAGTTGCCCGTCCAGCTGCTGACGGCGGGGATGCGGAAGCTCTGCTTGCATTCGAAATACCCGGAGAACGGGCCGAACGTGTCCGAATACGGTTCGGAGACCGCGATCGCTGTCAAGGTGAGCTCGACCGTGGTCTGCTCGCCTGCGGTGACGCTGACGGATTGGGAGGCCGCCTCGTAGCCGAGGCGGACGACGAAGAGGACGTATTTTCCCGGGGCGACGTCGGCGAAGGCGAACGCGCCGTCCTCGTCGGTCGACGTCTCCGCCGACACGTCGCCGTTGAGGGCGACCTGCGCGTTGCCCAAGGGGAGGCCTTCGTCGCTGAGGACGCGTCCGGCGACCGCGCCGGTCTCGTCGGTGAACGTCGGCTGGGTCACGTCGTTCGGGTCGACGGTGGATCCGCCGCCGGAACAACCGGCCAGGATTGTCGACAACACGAGGATCAGGACGACGCCCGGCGCACGAGAGAAGATGCGGCGCATGACGTTCCAGGCGACGACGTGGAATATATTCGTTGTCGTCGTCGTGTCGCAAGGGGCGCCACGGCGGACGGCGCGATGCCGCGGGTTCCGGTGAGAAGGCCATAACTGTTTTATTCGGAGACCGCGGCTTTCGATAGCATGCTTGGGCGGGTGCAGTTGCTTGTCGGGACGCTGGTTGTGGCGATGATGGCCGGATGCGCGGGGTCGTCGGACCCCGGGACCAATGTGATCGACGGCGGCGAGGACGGCGGCGGCACCGCAGCGATCCAAGGTCTGGTCACCAACGAGGAAGGACTACCGGTCGCCGGCGCCCAGCTGGCAATCCTGGCGCTCGACCGGACCGTCGTCACGGGCGAGGCCGGCGAATTCAAGCTGGAGAACCTGGCCGCTGGCACCTATCAGGTCTTCGCCTCCAAGCTCGGGTACGGCAGCGTGGCCAAATCCGTGACGCTGGAGGAAGGGCAGACGGTGACGCTCGAGATCGTCCTTTCCATCATCGAAGTCGACGAGGTCTACCACATGGTGTACGGCCCGTACCAAGGGTACGTCACGTGCGCCTACACACGACCAGGCGTCTCCGGCGTGACCGGAAGCATCAGCTCCAACTGCAACAACCTAAACGTTGGCGGCGTCCTCGGCGACCAGGAGAACGTCCTGGAGATCGAGCCCGAGCAGGACAACGTCTGGGCCGTCGTCGGCGAGATGCGGTGGACCCCGACGGCGTACGCCACTTCCGACAGCTTCGCGCTCTTCTTCACCCACGAGGACGGGTACGGCAGCGACTGGTGGTGCATGTCCACCGGCGACTCCCCCGTCCAGTTCGTCTACCACATCAACGAGACGAAGCGCGACTGCGACCGGGAAGGAAGCGACCCGGACGGCGAGCCGGACAGCGACCACGTCTTGCACCTGACGGCGTTCCTGGACTTCCAGACAATCAGCACCGACGACCCGACCGCCGCGATCCCGCCCAACGTCGCCTTCCAGCAACGATACGAAAGCATCGGCACGATCTTCTACGGGCAGGACCCGCAGCTGCCGTTCACCGCGTTCCCGGACGCGTAACAAACGGACGCGACCCGGTCAACCCGGAACGCCCGTACCGCCAGGAAGACGTCGGCCCGGCTTCGGATTGGCCGGCTCCTCCGGCTCGTCGGCCGCCTTCTTCTTTTTCGGGGCGGCCTCCCCCTGCTGGCCGAACTGCTCGCTAAGCCGCTTCAACTTCTCCAACAACTCGTCCTTGCCGGGGCCCGTGGTCGCCTCCCGCAGCACGTCCCAGATCGTGTCCACGGCCACGACCTCGATCTCGCCCTGGTACTTGTCCTCCAGAATCACGTCCACGCGGTTGGGCGCCGGAATCAACACGCGCTTCAGACCGGAGTCCGCCGCCGCCTCGATCTTCGCCGTCACACCACCGACCGGCAGCACGGCACCCCGGATCGACAACGACCCGGTCATCCCGATGTCCTGCCGGATCTTCACGCCCTCGAGCGTGCTGATGACGGCCGTGGCGACGCTGACGCTGGCCGAATCGCCTTCGACGCCTTCGCTGGCACCCACGAACTGGATGTGCACGTCATGGTTGCTCACATCCTTGCCCATGAACTTCTTCACAATCGCCGAGATGTTCAACACCGCCTCCTTGGCGATGTCGCCCAGCTTGCCCGTGGCGATGATCTTCCCCTCGCCCCGGCTCGACGCGGGCGTCACCTCCGCCACGATCGGCAGCACCAGCCCAGAATGCTCCGACATCGACGGGTCGCCCGACATGACGGCCAACCCGTTGACCATGCCGACCTCCGCGCCTTCCGTCTTGAACTGCTTGTACAGCTTCTTGATCTCGATGTACCGGTCCGCAATCTGCTGCTCGAGGCTCCGTGCGACCTTCTTCGCCCGCACCACGTGCTCGGCGACCGCCAGTTCCGCGCCCTCCTCTTTCGCCAGGTCGCCCGCCACGCGCACGAGACCGCCCAGCTCACGAAGCCGCAGCGTCAGCTTGCCTTTCCGTCCGGCACGCCGCTGGCCCTCCCGGATGATCTCCGCCACGCCCGACCGGTCGAAGTGCGGGATCTTGCCGTCCTTGACGACCTCCTGCGCCACGAACCGGATCAGCCGGCGACGGTTGTCCTCGTCGTCCTCCATGTCGCTCTTGACGTAGACCTCGTACCCGTACCCGCGGATCCGCGACCGCAACGCCGGATGCATGCCCTCGACCGCGTCCAGGTTGCCCGCGGCGACCAGGATGAAGTCGCACGGCACCGGCTCCGTCTTCACCATCGCGCCCGACGAGCGTTCGGACTGACCGGTGATCTGGAACTTCCGCTCCTGAATCGCCGTCAACAAGTGCTGCTGGCTCTGGATATGCAACGTGTTGATCTCATCGATGTACAGGACGCCCTTGTGCGCCTTGTGGATCGACCCGGCCTCCACCCGGTCGTGCGCCGGCGTCTCCAGACCGCCGGCCTGGAACGGGTCGTGCCGCACGTCGCCCAGCAACGCGCCCGAGTGGGCCGCCGTCGCGTCGATGAACGGCGGCAACTCGTCCGGGCTGTGCGTGACCAACAGCTTCGGCACCATCATCACCATGCTGCGGTTGCCCGTGGCCCGCATGATCCAGAACAGGATCAGCGCGGCAAAGATCCCGAAGAAGAGGACCGTCACCTCGCCCGACGTGATCGCATACCAGATCGACAGCGCGATGATGACGACCATGATCACCAGCATGAAGGTCGTGCGCTGCTCCTGCTTCTTGCGCGCCTCCAGCTTCTGCGCCTCGACGATCTCCTTGCCCTTGCCCGCCGGCACCACACGGATGCGCGGCTGGTTGTTGTCATCCGGGTTCGGGTAGCAGATGATGTCCTCAAGCTCCTCCCGCGGAAGGAACTCGGTCATCGCGCGCGCCAGCATCGACTTGCCGGTGCCGGGGTCGCCGATCAGCATCACGTGCCGCTTCTGCTCGGACGCCTTGCGGACGACCGTGACCGCGTGCTCCTGGCCGATCACCTGGTCCAACAGCTTCTTCGGGACGTCGATGTCGGCCGTCGACTCGAAACTCTGCCCCTTGATCCACTCGTCGATCCCCGGAAGATCCCTGGACTGCGGCGCGACCGTCCGACTGGCGCCGTCGCCGCCGTTCGTCGTCGGCTGCTCGTCCGGGGGAGTCTCGTCACTTGACATGGAATACCGTGGGGCGTTGCCGGTCCGGCGGAACCTGGGTTACCCACGTGCCAATCATATAGTTTGTTTCCAACGGGTGCGTCGCGTGCCACCCACAAGCCAATGGAAACGAATCATTCGATGGAAAGGCCGGAAACGTTAACTACGACCTCAATCCTGACTGCGATACGGACATGTCGGACACGCTCGTCGTCGACCGCAACGGCCGGGTCTACCTGCCGAAGATCATCCGCAAGCTCCTGGGCCTCGGCCCGAACAGCCTCATGGAGATCGCCATCGACGACGACCGCGTCGTGCTCAAGAAGGTCGATTCCGTGGCCGAATACGGCCGTGGCATGTTCAAACGCAGCGACCTGCGCGACCCGGTCAAGGCCGCGCACCAGGCCGCCTCCGAATAGACCGACGGAGGGCACCGACGTGCACTACGTGGATTCGGACGTCTTCTTGTATTGGGCCACCGACCATCCCGAACACGGCGAACGCGCCACCGAGATCCTGCGGCACATCGAACTCAACGAGAAGGCCGTCACCAGCACCTTTACCCTCTGGCTGTTCGACCGCGTCATGAAAGAAACCGAAGGCTACAGCTTCCGCGCCTTCCTCGACCAGGTCCAAAAGATCCGCAACCTCAAGGTGCTCCCGTTGGAGACCGACCACTTGGTCGAAGCGGAAGAAGCCCGCAAAAAGTACGGACTCTCCTTGGAGACCGCCGTCGCCTACGCCGTCGCACGCGACCGCGGCTGCCGCGCCATCTACTCGACCAACAACGCGTACAAGGCGACCGACCTCAAACCCGACTTCTAAACACGCCGCACAACCACAAGACGCGGACTACGCCGCACCGTCGGCCGCACCGGGGCCCGCCGGCGACGACTGAGACCCCTTGGTCGGCCGGGGCGCCGTCACCCCGTCGAAGAGGTGCGCCACCTGCTCCAACAGGTCCTGGTTCTTCGGATGGTCGTTCATCAGGAACCGCGCGCCCCAATCGGACATGCGCGCCAACGACGTCAACCGGTGCGTGAACTGCTCCAGCGCCACGTCGCGGTTGTAGAAGCCGAGCGTGGACATCGAATCCACGATGAGGCAATGGCGGCCGTCCCCGGCGTTCCGGACCGCGTCGAACGCCAATAGGATCGCCTTTTCCAACAGCGTCGGGCTCGACACGTACGCCACGCGCCCCGAATCCTCGAAGCCGTTGCGTTCGACCGCGCTGACCATGTCGATGACCCGGAACGCGTCCAACCGGACGCCCGCGGCCTCGGCCTTGCGGACCAGATGCTTGTACGGCAACGTCGCGCTGATCAAAAGGCAGCTGTCGTACTCCTCGGCCGTCTCGGC
>CAZXJU010000011.1:0-19760 GCA_964641035.1 uncultured Halobacteriales archaeon
GACGACCGGGTCGGTGTTGGGCATGTCGGCGACGGTGCCAACTCCCCCGAGGAGGGCGCCAAGGGTACCGGTGCCGAAATCCTCCTTCTTGGGGTGGCCTGGGTCGCGGAAGTGGACGTGGGGGTCGACGGCGGCCGGCAGGACGATCCGCCCCTTGGCGCGGCGCACCGGCGCCCCGGTCAGGACCTTTTTGACCGTTTCGATGCGGCCGGTCTCCTCGTCGATGCCGAGGCAGCATTCGGTGAGCGCCCCGTTGACGAAGCAGCGGCCTTCGAGGATCCAGTCCATCGGTTCCGGGCGCGGCAACCCAAGGCCGGTTAATAGGGATGCTGGGGCAGGGGCCGGCCGGGGCGGGTCACGTGCGGCCGAGGACGGCCTGGGCAGTGGCCGGTTAGTAGACGCCCCAGATGCCGATCTCGCCCTCGCGCAGCAGGTCGTTGACGCCGCGGAGGAACTGGGTGTAGTAGCGGCGTTCGAGGAAGCGCTTTCCGAGGAAGAATCCGAGGAGCACGGCGTCGAGTGCGAAGAAGTAGAGTGTCTCGAGGAAGCCAGCGTCGGCGTTGACGGCCATCGCCAACAGCACGAGGTGCGCCAGCACGACGATCGACAGGAAGGTGACGAGCCATCCGACGCTGAGGCCGGGGTTGCGTTTGTGGACCTTCCGGTAGCATTCGTTGACGGTCACGCAGCTGACGCTGTACCGCATCCATTTGTTCCAATGGTTGGCGATCGACTGGTTGTAGCGCCGGATGTTGACGAAGTGGGCATAGAGGCCGCCGAGGGCCAGGCCGACCAGGAGGAACCCGGCGACCGCGCCCAGGCCTTCGACGGCTTGCGCGTTGAAGAACAGCCAGGCGATCGCGACGACGATCCCGGTGAGGATCGCGAGGCGTACGAGCCGCCGGCGGGTCCGGTCGCGTTCTGCCTCAAGGATCGAGAGGAAGTTGCGTGTCACTCCGTTGCCGTAGAGCATGCGTGCATCCCGCCTCAAGTAGGCGGGCGCTGCCTATTTGCGCGTTTCGGAACGTGATTGGCCGCGTCAATCCGTCCCGATCGGCCATGGGGTCGGGCTCGGCATCGGGTCCGACGCGTCGAACCGGGCCGTGTAGAGGCCGGAGGTGTGGTCGAGCACGACGAGGCTGCCGTCGGGCTGGGGAAGGACGTCGAGGACCGCGGGCGCCCAGTCGTACGCGGTGGCCCGCCCGACGGGCTTCGGGGAGAGGTGGTCGGGCATGAAGACGCCGATGGTCGGCAGGCTCGCCTGGTCGTGCATATTTGCGAGGTCCACGGCCCACAGGCCGCCATGATAGTTGGCGACGAAGAGGGTCTGATCGACGACTGCGACGTAGTGGAGGCTGAACAGCAGGCGTTGGTCGTACGCTTCGATCTCGATCGGGTGAGTCCATGCGGCGACGAACTGGGGGTCTGCCGGGTCGGTCGTGTCGAGGACGAGGGCGAGGCAGGAGGGGACCTCCTCCCGCGGTGCCAAGCATTCTTCGCCGGTGATTGTGTAGTGCCGGCCGTCCCGCACGTGGTCGAGCGGGTACGCCTCGTGCAGGAACGGGTTGGTGGGTGCGGCGGCGCCCAGCTCGCCCCACGCGTCCCATCGTCCCACGACCGTCGGCACGTTGGGATTCTCGATGTCGTAGATAACGAGGGCGTCGGAGGTGGCTAGGTAGACGAGGCTCTGGCCGGTGACGGGATGTTTCTGGATGAAGCCGTCGTGGTAGTTGCACGTCTGGGGAGCGGCTTCTTCGGCGCCGCAGTTTCCGTACGGGTGGCTCATGACAGGCACGAGCTTGCTGCCACCGGTCGTCTCGACAATCTCGACGAGGGCGAACGTGCTCGTGGTCACCAGGGCGTACGTGCGCCCGTCGAGTTCGGCGGCTTGGACGCTGTGGCCGCCGCCGAGGTTGAGGTAGTCTTCGACGGCCGGTGCCTTCGGGTCGGAGATGTCGATGAGGACCAGGCCGTGCCAATAGGGAAGGTTCTGTTCGGGGCCCTCAAGGACGCGGGTCTCGCCTGTGCACGCGTCGCGGAAGACGACGAGCGGCGCCCGCAAGGGCTCCCCGCCGTCTGTCTCCGTGTCTTGCGTCGTGGCCAGGAGGACATGTTGTTGGTCGGGCGTGATCGTGAGGTCGTAGACGTGGGTGTAGGGCAGCGACAGTTCGCCGATCTTTTGCGGCGCCGCCGGGTCGGTCGTGTCGACGATGATGACGGCGACGTCGCTGACGAAGGAGTGGACGACAGTCAGGACGCGGCCGTCCTTCTCCGCGTTGCCCCCGCACAGGTGGCCGGCGGACGTGGTGCCGTGGTAGTCGGTGACGAGCGGCTCCCAGCCGAGGACGTCGAAGTTCGACGTCGACCGGTTCTGGTGTTGGGTCAGGTCGCGGTGGTCGTGGTCGTCGCCGCCCGCGACGGCGCGTTCGACCCAGCCCAACGGGTCGACGGGGTCTTGGCCGGTCGGGTCGTCGTCCCCGGAGGTGCCGGCGAGGCATCCGGCGGCGAACAACGCGGTCAGGAGGAGGCTGAGGATGCGGGACTGCATGATGGCCCGGGTGCGCTGGTCACATTTCAATGTTATGTCGTTGCTCTTGGCGCCTCATACGAGCACGTCGAGGGCGCCAGGCACCGTCGTCAACGTGACGGGGGTCGATCCGTACACCTCGCCGTCGACCATGAGCGCCGACGGCCGCTGGAGTTCTAGGCGGAGGCGCCGCGACCGCACGTGCCAGACGGCGTCGTCGTCCAGGTGGGCACCGTCGAACACCTTGCGCAAAAGGCCGACGAAGCGGATCCGTCCGACGCGGCGCAGCGCCACGATCTCCATGCGGCCGTCGTCGGGTCGCGCGTCGGGCGCAAACTCCATGCGGCCGCCTGTGAAGCGGGTGTTGCACGCGGCCACCAGGTGGAACGGGCCGCGTTCGGTGCCCTCGTCGTGGATGATGGTGGTCGGGTTGGCGCGCAGCCCGGCGAGTTTCGCGAGCGCGGCCACGGTGTACGCCTTCGACCCAAGCCGTTTCATGCGCCGGTTGGCCAGGTCGCATACGTCGGCGACGAACCCGACGCCGAACACGTTGATCGAATGCGTGACGCCGTCGGCGTGTTCGATCCGGATGGCGTCGATCGTGCGGCGTGCGCCGGCGGCGACCCGGGCGACGGCGGTCTCCAGGTCCGTCACGCCGAAGTGGAGCAGGAAGTCGTTGCCCGTGCCGGCGGGCAGGACGCCGAGGGCGCTGCGGTGGCCGGATGCAAGGATGCCGTCGGCGGCCTCGGATGCGGTGCCGTCCCCGCCGAGGACGAGGATCCGGTCGGCGGCCTCGTCGGCCAGCCGGCGTGCCAGACCGCGGGCGCCGTCGGTGCCTTCGGTCGCGATGGGGTCCACGGCGACGCCGTGCGCGTCCAACAGTTTGGTCGTCTCGTGGGCCAACAGACGGCCCTTTCCTCCGCCCGATTCCGGGTTGAAGATCAGCGGGACCGCGGGCGCCACGGACTCGGCATACGCCAGGCTGGTGAAAACCGTTGTCGGGCGCCTCAGGCGCGTGGTCGGACGCGGCGGGCGAACGTGAGGAACGCGGTATGCCCGAGCATCCGGGTCTCGGGCCGGCTGCCGGTGCCGTGGTTGACCCATTCGCGTTCCACGATCTCGATGCTTCGCACGTCGCCTAGGCCCGCTTCGGCCATCGCGTCGCGCGCGGCCTCCATCTGGCTTACCAGCGGCGTGTAACATGCGACCGAGGCGCCCACGCGCAAATGGTCGAGGAGCGGCGGCAGCACGCGGCCGGGGTCCGGCACGTCGAGGACAAGCGCGTCGATGTCGTCGGCGTCGAGTTCGTCGATGACGTCCCCTTCGACCAGTTCGACGCGCCCGAGCAGCTTGGCCCGCTCAAGGTTGCGGCGGGCCACCTGCATGTGGTCGTCGCGCAGGTCGAAGCCGAGGACGCGGCCGGTTTCGCCGACGGCATGCGCCAGGATGATGGTGAGGCCGGCGGAGCCGACGCCGGCCTCGACGACGCGGTCGCCGGGCCCGATGCCGCATTCGACGAGGATGTGGGCCGCGTCCTTGGGCAGGATGATCTGCGCCCGGCGATCCAGCGATGCGAGGAGGTCGGGGAGTCGTGGCGGCACGAGGCGGTACTCTTGGTCGCCGACGGTGACGGAGGCGCCCCACGCCTCTCCGAGGAACATGTCGCCTTTGACGACGCCGAGTCCGCCGACGCGCTGGACGCCTTCCTGGGCGGTGATGACGAAGCGGCGGCCCTCCGGGTGCCATAGGACGAAGGTGTCGCCTTCCATGATCGTGTCGCCCATGGGGTGTGGGAGGTGCCGCCGGCCTTTAACGGTTGGCTGGTGGGGAGAGGATGCGGTCGAGCACGGTGAGCGCTTGGTGGACGCCGGCGCGTCGGACGGCGGCACGGTCGCCGTCGTGGACGGCCCGGTCGACAATCACGCGCTCGGGTCCTGCGGCCGCGGCGTACGCCAGGCCGACCGGTTTCTGAGGCGTCGCGCCGGTCGGTCCGGCGATTCCGGTGGTCGAGACGGCGTAGTCGGCGCCGAGGGCGGTCCGGGCGCCGACGGCCATCGCTTCGGCCGTCTCCGCGCTGACGGCTCCGTGCGCGGCGAGGACCGCGTCGGTGACCTGGAGGAGGCGGGTCTTGGCGTCGTTTGCGTACGCTACGACGCCGCCGACGAGCACGTCGGAGGCGCCGGGCACGGCGACGAACGCGTCCAGGACCAGGCCGCCGGTGTACGATTCGGCGACGGACAGGGTGGCCTGGCGGGAGCGGAGTCGGTCGACGAGGTCGACGGCGTTAGCCATCCGCGTCATCCTCGTTGAGCGTCTGGATGCGTCGGGCGGCGTCCAACCGGTCGAGGATGCGGGCCACGGCAGGCGGCACGCGGTCGCCGACGTCCTGGCCTCCGGCCAGCAGGGCACGGATGCGGGTGCCGCTGCATTCGTCGCGGCGGTGCATTTCGAGCTCCTTGACCTGGTAGCCGCCCTCGCCGAACAGTGTGCGCGTCAGCGGGTTGTTGGTGACGACCACGTCGTAGTCGGGGACTTGACTGTCCACGTGGGCGACCCATTGCGCATGACGGTGGATGTCCTGGATCGGGTAGACGTGGACGTTGTCGACGTCGGCTTCGGCGAGGGCCGCTTCGAGCATCTCGATGCGTTCGCCGGCGGTGAACGGGTTGGCCGGCGTGTACGACTCTTGAGCGCTTCCGACCAGGATGAGCACCTCGTCGTGGGCGTCGGCCGCATGGCGGATCGCGTGGAGGTGGCCGGCGTGCGGTGGTTGGAACCTTCCGAGGATGAGGGCGCGCCGCATCGCGTCATCGCCCCCAGGGTGAGGTTTGTTGGTTGGTGGTGTCGTAGGCGCGGATCCGGTTGGCGGTCCACCGGATGGCGATGAAGCTGACGAGGATTAGGAAGAGGACGCCGTACAGCAGTTGCAGGGAGGCGATCAGGTTGAAGGCGGCGTGCAGCAGGACTGCCCAGACGTAGTAGCCGAACACCTCGATGCCGCTGCCGTCGCCGAGGTACCGTTTGGCCATGCCGTAGCCGACGATGCCGGTGGCAGTGGCGTGGAGGAAGCTGCTGGTGATCGAGCGTAGCGCGACGGTGACGAGCGCGGCCTGTTCGCCTCCGTCGGCGAGCGCCGCCAGTTCGTAGAAGAGGTTCTCGGTGGCGCTGAAGCCGAGGCCGGCGGCCACGCCGTACACGATGCCGTCCTCGACCTCGGTGATCATGGGCCGTCCGATGCGGACGCCGAGCGCCTTGGTGAACTCCTCGACCACGGGCGCCACGACGATGGCGAGGATGAGCGCCTGGGGTGCGAACTCGGTCAAGTCGTAGACGCGGGCGCGGAAGACGTCGCCGAGCAGGAACTCGTTGAGCAGGACGGAGAAGATGATGGCCAGGATGACGCTGACGATGGCGCCGTACCCGAAGACCAAGAGGAGCCGTCCCCAGGGTTCGCGGCCGCGCTTCTCCTGCGCCCGGATCCACATGAGGTAGATCAGCGGCGGCAGGAAGGCGGCGCCCAACAGGACGGCGATCCGCGTCTCGTTGACCATTCGACAGGTCCATCCTGACGCCGCGTCTTAAGGCGATTGGTGCACGCGTCGATTCCCGGCCAACGTTTTAAGCGGCGACCGGGTTCGGGCGGCCGGGGCCACCATGGGGGCACGAGAGGACGCGGACTTCATCCGGGAGCAGGCGCGCGCGAACAACGAGTTCTTCGGGTCGGGACTGCCGATGATCGCAAGCGAGAACGTCCTCTCGCCGCGCGCGTACGAGATGCTGGTCACCGATTTCCACGGGCGGTACGCCGAAGGCCTGCCGGGCCGGCGGTACTACCAGGGTTGCAAGTTTTTCGACGAGGTGGAGACGCGTACCATCGAGCTGGCAAAGACCCTGTTCGGTTGCGCGTGGGCCAACGTGCAGGCGACGTCGGGCACCGTGGCGAACATGGCGGCCCTCAAGGCGTTGGCCAAGCCGGGCGACGCGATCACGGCGGTCTCGACGGCCGACGGGGGGCACATCAGCCACGCGAAGATGGGTGCGGTGGGCCTACGGGGACTCAAGGTGACGGAATACCCGTGGGACGAAGAGCGCATGACGGTCGACGCGGACGGGGCGGCCAAGACGATCCGCGAGGTCGAACCGGAGATCGCCCTGTTCGGTCAATCGGTGTTCCTGTTCCCGACGCCGCTGGACGACGGCCTGGTGGACGCGGCGCACGAGGTCGGCGCCCGCGTCGTCTATGATGCGGCGCACGTCTTGGGTCTGATCGCCGGCGGCAAGTTCCAGGACCCGTTGCGCGAAGGCGCGGACGTGATGACTGGTTCGACGCACAAGACCCTTCCTGGGCCGCAGGGCGGCGTGGTGGTCAGCGACCACGACGGCCAGGACGACGAGGACGAGAAGTTCCTCCGGCGCCTGCAGACCGGCGTCTTCCCCGGCGTGACCTCGAGCTATCATCTGCACCACGTGGCGGCCAAGGGGGTCGCCTTCGCGGAGCATGTCGAGTTCGGACGCAAGTACGCCGAGGACACGGTCGCCAATGCCAAGGCGTTGGCGGAGGCAATGGCGGCCGAAGGGTTCCAGGTCTTCGGCGAGGCCAACGGGTACACCGAGAGCCATCAGTGCCTGGTGCAGATCGGGGAACTTGGCGAAGGCAAGGGCAAGTGGGCGGCGGCGGAGCTGGAGAAGGCGGCGATCGTCACGAACATGAACATGGTGCCAGGCGACACGAAGCCCATGAGTCCCAGCGGCCTGCGTCTGGGGACCCAGGAGCTGACCCGCGTCGGCATGGGCCGCGACGACATGGCGACCGTGGCCGGCTTCTTCGCCCGGGTGCTGCGAAAGGAGGATGCCCCGGAGGACGTGGCGAAGGACGTGAAGGCGTTCCGAAAGGGCTTCACCCGTGTCGAATACTGTTTCAACGAGGCCGAAGCCGGTGGCTACGAGTTCCGAGAGTTCTTCTGACCGGCGCGTCCTGGCGTTGACCGGTACGCCCGGCGTGGGCAAGAGCACGATTGTCGGCCGGCTGCGCCGGCGTGACGTCACCGTGATGCCCGTCGACGAGTTCTTGGACGCACCGGGCGTGGTCGCCGGGCATGACGCGGAGCGCGGCTCACGCGAGGTGGACGTGGACGCCCTCGACGAGGCGGTACGACGGCGCTTGGCGGACGCGACGGACCCGGTCGTCGTGGAAGGCCATTTGGCGCATCATCTGGGCGCCGCGACGCATGCGCTGGTGCTTCGGTTGAAGCCGCAGGTCCTGGCGCGCCGTCTCGAGAAGCGCGGGTGGCCCAAAGAGAAGGTGCGGGAGAACATCGAGGCGGAGGCGATCGACCTGATCCTGCAGGAATGCGTCGCCCGGTTCGGCGAACGTCGCACGTACGAGCTCGACGTGACCGGCAAACGTCGTCATGAGGTGGCGCGGGTCGTGGCCGGTGTGGCGCACGCGGACCCGGCCCATACAAAAAACGTTCAAATAGGCCGCGTAACTTGGACGGCCGAGATTCTTCGATGGTACTAGAACGCCACAGCGGCGTCCTGCGCCTCCTTCTTGATCCGCTGACGCGGTTGTTGAAGTCCATCCATCCCAACGTGATCACGTGGATGGCGCTGCCGTTCGCGGTGTTGGCCGCCGCCCTCATCTGGCGTGGCGACCCCGCCACGGAGCCCCGTACGTTCTACCTTTTGTGGGCGTCGTTGGCCGTCGCCGTCATGGGAATCCTTGACCTGCTGGACGGGCGGATCGCGCGGCTGACGGAGAGGTCGAGCGCCGTCGGTGACTTCCTCGACCACGTGATGGACCGATGGCTCGACATCATCCTGATCGTGGCGATTTCGTTCAGTCCGTGGGCCGACTTGCGGGTCGGCTTGTTCGCGATCGTCGGCACGCTGCTGACCAGCTACATGGGCACGCAGGCGCAGGCCGTCGGCGCCGGACGCGTGTACGGGGGCGTGCTGACCCGGGCCGACCGGGTGGTGCTGCTGATCGCGGCGCCGCTCGTCGACCATTTCTTCACCGTCTACGGGTATACGATCCCCTGGGCGCTTCCCGGCGGCCAATACGTACTGGGGCTGGCGCTCTGGTATTTCGCGATCATGGGGACGTTTACGAGCCTCCAGCGGTTCGTGATGATCTACTTGTTCTTGCGCAAGGAGACGCGCACAGGCCGACCAGACGAACCGGACGACTGACTGGGGACCGGGACGTCCTTTTCGACCAACGGCAGGGTCGCGTGGAACGTTGAGCCCGTGCCGGGTCCGCGGCTTTCGACCCATAGGTCGCCGCCGTGCTGCTGCATGATTCCTTTGCTGATGTAGAGCCCCAGGCCGGTGCCTTGGGGCCGGTCGGTGTCGTACTCGTGTACTTGACTGAACGGCTGGAAGAGTCGGTCGATCTGGTCTTCGGACAGTCCGATTCCGGTGTCCTGGATCCGGATGTGCGCGTCGTCGCCGTCGGCGTCGATGGCTACGGAGACGGTCCCGCCCTTGGGCGTGAACTTGATGGCGTTGTCGACGAGGTTCGTGACGACCTGGGCGAGACGGACCGGGTCGCCGTAGGCGATGACTTTGCTGGGCATGTCGACGGTCAGCGTGACCCCGCGAGCGCGGGCCCTCGGGCCGTAGTTCTGGTCGGCGTCGGCCAAAATCGTCGCGATGTCAGTCGGTTCGGGCCGGGTATTCAGCCGTCCGCCTTGGATCCTCGACGAATCTAGGACGTCTCGGGCCAGTGCTACCAACCGGGCGATACTGCGGCTCATGACCTCCAACGCTTGGCGTTGCGGGGCGGCGAGGGGCCCGAAGGACCCGTTGAGGAGCAGATGCGTTTGCACCTTGAGAGGCGTCAGCGGGTTGTTCAGCTCGTGCGATGCGCTGTTGAGGAAGAGAGTCTTCAATTCGTCCAGTTCCGTAAGTTTCTCCACCTCGAGCTCATTCTCGCGGGAGCGGCGTCGATCGCCCTCGGCCTGGACCCGCGGGGTGACGTCCTGGGCGGTACCGCGGGCCGTCAACGGATGGCCGGTTTCGTCGCGGACGAGGGAGATGCGTGTTTCTACCCAGCGCACCCCACCGTCCGGGTGGACGATTCGATAGGTGACCGATTCGGTTTCGGTGACCGCCCAGGGGTCCTCTTCGAACGACGCCAGGAGGTGCCGGTCGTCCGGGTGCACGTGGGCGGTGAGCGCCTCCGGGCTTGGTTCGACGCCACCCGGCTCGTATCCTAGCGTCCGGAACGCTTCGTCGCTCCAATCCGACCGGCCCGAGGCAAAATCAAACTCCCAGCTGCCCACCTGGGCCAGGCCTTGGGCATCCGCTAGTTTCCGCCCTTGGTCTCGAAGGACGTGCTCGGTACGGATCCGCTGGACGGAGTACCGGAGCACCCGGTCCAAGAGATCCGCGTCGAGGTCGCGCTTCTGGATGTAGTCCTGCGCCCCGTCGGCCAAGGCGGCGTCAACCAAGGTGTCGTCCCGGTTCCCCGTCAGGACGACCACGATGGCGTGCGCGTGCGCCTGGCGGATCGCGTGCAGGGCGGCCAGGCCGGCGCTGTCGGGCAATCCGAGGTCGAGAAGGATGATCTCGTAGGACTCGCGATTCAGCGCATCAAGCGCGGCGGAGAGACGGTCGACGGCGTGCACCTGGAACGGGCCATGCTTCGCGGTCTCGAGCATCGTGCGGATGAAGTCGGCGTCGGCGGGGTTGTCTTCGACGAGCAGGATGCGGGTTTCAAGCATCTAGGCCGCCTTCGTGACCAGGCAGCTTCACGATGTTCAACCAATAGTTCGCGTTGTCAAGGACGACGGAGAGGAAATCTTCGGCTTGAACGGGTTTCCGGATCAAGGCGTTGGCGTTCATGTCGTATGCGCGCACGACGTCCTCGTCGGCGTGCGACGTTGTAAGTATGACGATGGGGGTGCGCCGGAGGATGTCGTCCTTCTTGATGTCCTCGAGGATCTCCCACCCGTTGCGCTTGGGGAGCTTGAGGTCCAGCAGTACCAGGTCCGGTCGGGGTGCGTCGGCGTACTCTTTCTGTTGGCGCAGGAACCGGATGGCGGCCTCGCCGTCGGTCACGACATGCAGGTTGTTCATGATCGGGTAGGACTCGAGGGCGTCGCGGGTCAGTTCGATGTCGACCGGGTTGTCTTCGACGAGCAGGATCTCGATCGGCCGGACGACCTGCGGGGCGGACGAGGTCATGCGGCCGCCTCCTTCACGAGGGGCATGGTGAACCGGAACGTGCTGCCCTGGCCGGACTCGGATTCGACCCAGATCCGTCCGCCGTGGCGTTCCACGATCCGCTTACAAATCGAAAGCCCCAGGCCGCTTCCGGGGTACTCCTGTTGAGTGTGCAGGCGCTGGAACATGGTGAAGAGCCGGTCCAAGTAGACCGAATCGATTCCGATGCCGTTGTCCGTGACGGAGACGACCCACTTCTCCTCGACCCGTTCGGCGGTCACGTGGATCTTGGGTGCGCGGTCGGCCGTGTACTTGACGGCGTTGTGAATCAAATTCTGGACGAGAAGGGTGATCTGCCACTCGTCGCCGTCCACTTCGGGCAGTTCTCCGATCTCGATTTCTGCGCCGGTGGACTCGATGGCGGCGTGGAGGTTGACGAGCGCACGGTCGACGGCGCGGACCAACGGGAACGTGGTGAACGGCTTGGCTTTTGTCTGGACGCGTGACCAGGTGAGCAGGTCGTCGATCAGGCTTTGCATCCGTTGCGCGCCCTCTTGAGCGTAGCCTAGGAACCGGTGGATCCGTTCGTCCAGTGCATCGGGCGCGTTCTTGAGTACGAAGGAGATTGAGTTCGTGATGTCCCTAAGGGGTTCCTGCAGGTCGTGCGAGGCGATGTACGCGAACTTCTCTAGGTCGCCGTTGGAGCGGGCCAGTTCCGTGTTGAGATGATCGATGCGTTCCTTGGCCTTGACGCGTTCCGTGACGTCCTCGATGGCCAGAAGGATGAGTTCTCCATCCCCGTCGCTTTCCTGCAGCCGCCGCGCATTCAGATGCATCATCCGGGCACCGATGCGCGGGAACACGTCGCGGACCTCGTAATCGGTGACCTCCTGATTGTTCGGCAGGATGTCTTCCAGGAGCTCTCGAAGGGCGGGGACGTCCCAAGGACCGTGGCCGAGCTCTAGGAACGGGCGTCCGAGTGTATCTTCGGCGCTGGTGCGGAACGTCCGGTAGAACGCGTCATTCGCGGACTTGACGCGCATGTCGCCGGTCAATACCAGCAACGGTTCCCGGACGGTCTGGACGATCGCGTCGGCCAGGAGCATATCGATGCCGGTTTGCTTGCGGTGCGTGCTTTCTTTCAGGTCGTTCATTGGCGAATCACGATGGGCGCGGCGGGCCTGCCTCCCCAAGAAGCGATACTTACACTTGGCGTCCTCCGCCTATTAAGATAGACGTTCGCCCGCCGTGACGAACACGTCCGGATTGCGCGATGTACACCGACTGAAGCGTTATATACCAGGTGTGGCTGGAACAGGATGGGACGGAAATGCGCGCTTATCTTCGGACGTTCACCCTGTTCTTGGTATTCATTGCCCTCTTCGTCGGCGTCGGCTATGTCGCCGCCGTCTACCTTGGGGCGCCGCCCGGCCCGACAATGCTCGTATTCTTGGGCATCGCGACGGTCCTCAACGTGGCGATGTATTTCTGGAGCGACAAGATCGTCCTCAAGTCGTACCGGGCCCGGCTCGTCGAACCGCACGAAGCGCCGAGGCTCCACACCATCATCGACCGGCTGGTGGCGCAGACGGGCATGGCGAAGCCGCGCGTGGCCATCATCCCGTCGCACACCCCCAACGCGTTCGCGACGGGGCGCAACCCCGAGCACGCAGTCGTCGCCGCAACGACCGGGATCCTGGAGCTGCTCAACGACGACGAATTGGACGGAGTGCTCGCCCACGAGTTGAGCCACGTGCGGAACCGGGACACCCTCATCATGACGGTGGCGGCAGTCCTGGCCAGCGCGATCAGCTTCCTGGCCTACATGTTCCTCTTCGGCGGCCGCCGGGACGTGAACCCGTTGGTCGGCATCCTCCTGTTCCTGACGGCGCCGCTTGCCGCCACGCTCCTGCGACTGGCGTTGAGCCGCAACCGCGAATACGCGGCCGACGCGTCGGGCGCGGAGATCTGCGGGCACCCGGAGGCGTTGGCCAGCGCCCTCCAGAAACTCGAACACGGCTCCCGGCTGCGTCCCATGCACCGAGGCAACCCGTCGACGTCGAGCCTGTTCATCGTCAACCCGTTCCGCGGTGGGATGGCCGGCCTGTTCAGCACGCACCCGCCGACCGAGGAACGCGTCAAGCGGCTCATCGAAAAACGCGAGTAGCGGCCGTCGCGCCTCCCGACGCAAAACAACAAGCATATAACGGGAGTGGCTCGTAATCCGTAATTGGGGAAGGATGCACCCATGGTCACGGAACTGACGACCTATCTCGGCCGATACGTGTACAACGCGAAAGGTGTCTACGTGGGCACCGTGTCGAATGTAATTATCGACCTGCCGAACCGGCGGGTCGGCAGTCTTCTCCTGACTCGGACGAATCCGGGCCTGGTCGAAGACGGCCGGGACGTCGCCGTCCCGTACCGCTGGGTGTCCGCCGCCGGCGACATCGTGCTGCTCGCAAGCTTCCCCGAACACGTCGCGATCCAAGAGATCGAAGAAGAGGAACGCGTCGAGGCCTAGGCCCCGACGCTCCTGTCAGACTTCCCCGGAAAGTTCCCCGAGCACCGGCACCATCGGCATCCGGGCCCGCGACGCCTGGACCGCCAAGTAGATGATTCCTGCCAGATAGACGACGAGTTCCAGCAGGAACAACACGGCAAGCACGTTGAAGGCGACCTGCAGGTCCAAGACTTGGTCGCTGAACGCGTAGAGCAGCCCGAGAGTCAACAGGAACGAGACGACGTAGACGACGAACAGGTACATGCCTTGCCGGGTGTGATACCGTACAAAGCGCGCTTTGCGCCGGACCAACAACGGCACGATCACCAGCGGGCCGAGGTACGCCAGCGCCGACAGCACACGGTCGCCGTTGGGGACCCCGGGGTCGCCTCCATCCATCAAGCCGAGGATTCCCCAAAGCCTCCTTAAGGACGCCGATTCCGGCCCAGGGTTCCCGCGAACGTTCGGGGAAATCTTAATCACCACGCCAGGGTTGGTGCCGCAACGGGAGGCCGCGGCCGGTTCGCGGCCACCCAGAGCAACCATGCCTCAATTGACGCCGGAACAACGCCTGGTGCGGGACACAGTACGCCAGTTCGCCCAGACGGAAGTCCGGAAGATCGCCCGGAAGATGGATCAGGAGGACTGGTGGCCCGACGAGATCGTGCCCAAGATGGGCGCACTCGGCCTGATGGGGCTGACGGTCCCCGAGGACCTGGGCGGCGCCGGCATGGACACGTACAGCGCCGCGCTGGCGATCGAAGAGCTCGCCCGCGAGTCCGGAAGCCTCTGCCTGTCCGTCTCGGCGCACAACAGCCTGTCCACCGGCCACATCCTCACGATGGGCTCAGACGAACAGAAGCAACGGTGGGTCCCGAAACTTGCCACAGGAGAATTCGTAGGCGCGTGGGCGCTGACCGAACCCGGATCCGGCTCAGACGCCTCCTCCATCCAGACGACGGCCCAACGAGACGGCGACGACTACATCCTCAACGGACAGAAACAGTTCTGCACCAACGGCCACATCGCCGACACCATCGTCGTGATGGCGAAGACCGACGCGGACGCCGGCGTCAAAGGGATCAGTGCGTTCGTCGTGGAGAAAGACGCCGACGGGCTGCGCCTGGGCAACAAAGAAGACAAGCTCGGTTGCCGTGGAAGCCCGACGAGCCAACTCTACTTCGACGACTGCCGCATCCCGGCCGACAACCGCCTCGGCAACGAGGGCGAAGGGTTCACCGGCGCGATGCGGACCCTCGATGCGGGCCGCATCTTTATCGGCGCCATGGCCCTCGGGCTCGGTGAAGCGGCCCTTGCGCGCAGCATCCGATACAGCCAGGAACGCAAACAGTTCGGCGTCCCGATCGCGCAACACCAGGCGATCCAGTGGAAGTTGGCCGACATGGCGACGCAGCTGCAGGCGGCCCGCCTGCTCATCCACAAGGCGTCCGCGTTGCGTGACGCCGGCGAGGACTTCACGCTGGCCGCTTCGATGGCCAAACTCTACGCGTCCGAAGCCGCCATGGCCGCCACCACCGAAGCGATCCAGGTGCACGGCGGCAACGGCTACATCACCGACTACGAGGTCGAACGCT
The DNA here is from genome assembly GCA_964641035.1 of uncultured Halobacteriales archaeon. GTDB lineage: Archaea > Thermoplasmatota > E2 > JACPAO01 > JACPAO01 > CAZXJU01. The sequence continues at coordinate 14,795 of CAZXJU010000011.1, forward strand.
ATTTCCGCGACGTCAAGATCTGCGAGATCGGCGAAGGGTCGAGCGAAGTGCAGCGCATGGTCATCGCGAAACAGTACGGGTTGAGGTGAACGGATATGGTCGACATCGTCATCGCATCCGCCGTCCGCACGCCCGTCGGGAAGTTCAACGGCGCCCTCGCCCCGTTGCGGGCGCCGCAATTGGGCTCCTTGGCGATCCAGGCGGCGCTCGAACGCGCCGCCGTAGGCCCGGACGAGGTCGACGAGGCGATCGTCGGCAACGTGCTGACCGCCGGCGTCGGCCAGAACCCGGCCCGTCAGGCCGCGCTCGGGGCCGGCCTGCCGGACTCCGTCCCCGCGTTCACCGTCAACAAGGTATGCGGCTCGAGCCTGAAGGCGGTCATGGTCGCCGCCCAGGCCATCAAGGCCGGCGACGCGTCGATCATTGTCGCCGCCGGCCAGGAGAGCATGACGAACGCGCCGTACATCCTGCCCAAAGGACGCTTCGGATACCGCCTGGGAGAGGGCAAGGTCGTCGACCACATGGTCTTCGACGGACTCACCGACATCTACAGCGACCAGCACATGGGCAACACCGGCGAGATCGTGGCCCAACGGTACGACGTGAGCCGGGAAGACGCCGACGCGTTGGCGTTGCGAAGCCACCAGCGGGCCAAGAAGGCGACCGAGGAGGGCCGGTTCAAGGATGAGATCGTCCCCGTCGAGGTGCAAGGCCGCAAGGGGTCCACCACCGTGGACGCGGACGAAGGCATCCGGCCGGACACGTCGACGGAGAGCCTCGCGAAGCTGAAGCCCGTCTTCGACCCCGACGGCCTCGTCACCGCCGGCAACGCCAGCCAATTGAGCGACGGCGGCAGCGCCGTCATCGTCATGGAAGCCAAGACCGCCGACGACCGGGGCGTGACGCCGCTGGCGCGCATCGTCGATTACGACGCGGCCGGCGTGAAGCCAGAATGGGTGATGGAAGCGCCGATCCCGTCGGTGCGGAACCTTCTGAAGAAGGCCGACATGTCGATTGACGACGTGGATCTCTTGGAACACAACGAGGCGTTCGCCTCCGCCTCGTGCGCCGTACGTGCCGAGTTGAACGTGCCGGACGACAAGTTCAACGTGCATGGCGGCGCCGTCGCGCTCGGCCACCCGATCGGCGCCTCCGGGGCGCGCGTCTTGACGACGCTCTTGTACGCCCTGAAGACGTACCAGAAGGAGCGGGGCGTGGCGACGCTCTGCTTGGGCGGCGGCAACGCTGTCTCGATGATGGTCGAACGGGTCTGATCAGCCACCAGACGACGAGGCGGCTCGAACGTCTCGGTAGGCGGTGAGGCCACCGACGTGTATCGCATGGATCATCCGGGATTAGAGGCTCCAAGCTCGCTCGGAAGTCAATGCGGCGAAGGCTTCCGTCAAGGAGAACACGTCGTGGACGCCTCGGTCAAGGCCCCCGAACCAAGCGACGTTGCCGTGGCGCCGGGGCAATCGCCGTTTGCCGGAGGACGCTCCAGAAACGTGTAAGAGCCGGCCCGGCCTTGCAGCCGCCCCGATGCCCGGCCCCGCCCGCCTGGAATCCCAAGACCCCCGCTTCGCCGCCGGCCTCTTTGAGGGCGCCGGCGCATCCTACGACCTGCTGTCCGAAGTGCTCTCCTTCGGCCAGTATCGCCGTTGGCAGTCCGCACTCGTGGCGGCCGCGCAACGCTCCGGCATCGGCCCGGCAAGCCGCGTCCTCGACGTGGCCACCGGCACCGGCAAGATCGCCGCCGCCCTCGTGGGTCGCACGGACTGCCGCGTCGTTGGCCTGGACCTGACTCGTGGCATGCTCCTCAGCGCCGCCGCCAAGCGCCGCACCGACCCCGCCCTCCGCGACCGCCACGACGGCCTTATCCAAGGCACGGCGGAGCGCCTCCCCTTTCCAGACGCGGCCTTCGACGGGCTGACCTTCAGTTACCTCTACCGGTACGTCCCCGACCCCGAAGCCACGACGCGCGAACTCCTGCGCGTCGTCAAGCCCGGCGGCTTCATCGGCTTCGTCGAGTTCGCCGTACCCGACGACCCAGCCGTGCGCGCCCTGTGGCGCCTCCATACGCGCCTCAACCTACCCGCCGTCGGGGCCGCAGCCGGGCCGGCCTGGGGCCGCATCGGCCGATTCCTCGGACCCAACATCGAGCGCTTTTGTGACGCGTGGACCGACGAACGCCTGGCGGCGATGCTGCGGTCCGCTGGCGCCGCAACCGTCAGATGGCGCCGCATGAGCCTGGGCGGCGGCCTCGTCATGTGGGCCGACAAGAAAGGACCCGAGGCGTAAGGATGCGGCCCGCCTACTATTCCAAGGGACGCACCGGGTGGCGCGCCTGGTGGACGCTTTTGCATCCGCCGTACACCCTGATGCACCTCTCCTTCGTCGCCGCCGGCGCCGCCATGGCCCCCAGTCTCGACGCGGTGCGCCTAGGACTCACCCTCCTCGCGTTCTTCCTTGGAATGGGCCTCGCGGCGCACGCGCTCGACGAACTCAATGGCCGACCGTTGGCCACCTCGATTCCAGGACCCGTCCTCGTCGCCGTCGCGGCTGGGGCGCTCGGCGCGGCCGCCGGCATCGGCGTCTGGGCCGCGCTGCGGTGGGACCTGCTGCCCGGCCTTGGACTGGTCGCCCTCGGGGTCTTCCTGGTCCTCGCGTACAATCTTGAACTTTGGGGCGGCCGCCTCCACACCGATCTCGCGTTCGCCGGCGCTTGGGGCGCCTTCCCTGCCCTCGTGGCGTACTACGCCCAGACCGGCACCCTGACTCCCGCGGCGCTCGCCGTCGCCACCTACGCCCTGCTGATCAGCTTGGCGCAGCGGCACCTGTCCACGCCCGCCCGGGCACTCAGGCGCCGCACCGAGACCGTAGAGGGCCGCATCGTCTACGCCGACGGAACCATCGAACCCATCACCCGCGAGGTTTTGCTCACGACGCCGGAACGCGGGCTCAAGGCCCTCGTCGGGACCAGCCTGGCCGTGGCGGCCGCACTGCTCCTTCGTCACCTGCCGCCGGTGGCCTGAGCGCCGCGCGTCCGTTCCGATGGGGGCTCTCGCGGCGGCGGGTCGTACGGCTGTCGTGACACCCCCGACCGGCGGCGATGGCAATCCCCTAGCCAGAGCACACGGTTTCGTCGCGCGCCAGGTAGGGGCTTTAAGGGGCGCCGCGTCATGCGTGCGCCGGTAGACACCCATGGTAAAGCGTATAGCGGTCATCGGAGCCGGACAGATGGGAAGCGGCATCGCACAGGTGAGCGCCCTCGCCGGGTACGACGTCGTCATGCACGACGTGAAGCAAGAGTTCGTCGACAAGGGATTCAAGGGCATCGAGAAGAGCCTAGCGAAATCCGTCGAGAAGGAGAAGATCACCGAGAAGGAACGCGACGAGGCGCTGGAGCACATCGCCACGACGACGAACCTGGAGGATTGCGCCGACGCGGACCTTGTCGTCGAGGCGGTCACGGAGAAGGCGGACGTCAAGAAGGAGGTGTTTCGCACCCTCGACAAGGCGGCGCCCGCGCACACGATCTTCGCGTCGAACACCAGCTCGATCCCGATCACGGAGCTGGCGGCGGCCACCGACCGCCCCGGGCAGTTCATCGGCATGCACTTCATGAACCCGGTCCCGATCATGAAGCTCGTCGAGGTCATCCGCGGCTTCGAGACCACGGACGCGACGAAGGACACGATCTTCACGGTGACCGAGAGCCTCGGGAAGACGCCGGTAGAGGTGCATGACTTCCCGGCGTTCGCCACGAACCGGATCCTACTACCGATGATCAACGAGGCGATCTTCGCGTACATGGAAGGCGTCGCGTCCAAGGAAGACATCGACAAGTGCGCCAAACTGGGCCTCAACCATCCGATGGGGCCGTTCGAGCTGGCGGACTTCGTCGGACTCGACACCTGCCTCTACGTCCTCGAGGTCCTCTACGACGGCTACGGCGACCCGAAGTTCCGGCCGTGCCCGCTGTTGCGGAAGATGGTGCAGGCCGGCCGGCTGGGCCGAAAGGTCGGCAAAGGATTCTACGATTACGAGTGACGCCGCCGCGCCACCGCCAGGGCACCCAACGCCGCCAGGACGAAGGGTAGCACGCCCGGGGCCGGCACGGTCATGACGGCCTCGTCGACCGGGACCGATTCCTCCGGCGGCTCTTCGGCGGGTGCGGCCGTTGCGGCCGACTCGGCCTCCTCGACGACGGGTTCTTCCACTTCCGGCACGAACACCGGCAACTCTACGAAGGAGCCGCCGGCCACGTCGAACGAGATCCGGACGTATTCGTCCTGGACGTAGTCCCCGAGCGAATCGGGATAGCCCGGGTGGAGATAGAGGAAGGCCTTCACGTCATGGGACCAGGTCTCCGTAGGCGTGACGCAGGCCTCCGATTCGTTCCCGTGGCCTGCGTGCCCCGCGTCGGCGTGCCTGTGCTCGCCGTACATGGTCAGGGGCACGTCGGCTGCGCCTTCGCGCTCGGTGATCTCGAATCCGGAACGGTACGTGTCGCAGGCGATGTGAACGACGAGCTCGACGTACAGGTACCAATCGTCGCCCCAAAAGTTCAGGGGTTCCTCGAAGTCGTCGACGAACCACTCAATGGCGAGAACGGCGTCCACGGCACCGATCTCGTCGGCCAACCGGAAGTCCTCGCTGGTCACGGGCAGAGCCTCCTCGACCGGCTCCTCATAATCATACCACCATGAGCAGCATGGCAGTCCAGAGTCCGATTCGAACTCGTAGACCGCTTCCGCTGAAGCGGTCCGCGAGGCGTTCTCGTCGAGCGCCAGGCCACCCTCGTCAGAAGAAATCAGGTTCAATCGCTGGACGGGGACCGGTTCCGCATGTTCCGGCGGGTGCGCCGCCACGAGGGCGGAGCCGAAAACCAGGAGCGTTACGGTTGCCAACGCGAGCGTTCCAGACCGGATGGGTTGCATCGGGGAGACACCTCGTGTGTTTGACG